>CALEMZ010000382.1 GCA_937910975.1 uncultured Pseudorhodobacter sp.
CTCGCAGCAACCGTCTTGTTCTGGCTTTGATTATCAATGAGTCTGGAGCCTAGGTAAGACAAATCGGCCAATATACGCGCGATTAGATTAGGCCTCTGCATTAAATACTGTTTTAGCGCGGGCTGCGCTTCGCCAAAATGCGTTGCAATGTGCGGCGGTGCATGTTCAGCCGGCGTGCAGTTTCCGACACGTTTCTATCACACATCTCATAGACACGCTGTATATGTTCCCAGCGCACCCGATCTGCCGACATGGGGTTTTCCGGCGGGGGCGGCAATGAATCACCGTGCGCCAGCAAAGCATTGGTCACCTCATTGGCGTCTGCGGGCTTTGAAAGGTAATCGATAGCGCCAATCTTTACGGCGGCCACGGCCGTGGCGATAGCGCCATAGCCGGTCAGCACCACAATCCGGCAATCGGGGCGTTTGTCGCGCAGCACTTCAACCACATCAAGGCCATTGCCATCCTCCAGCCGCAGGTCAATCACAGCATAGGCAGGAGGCCGCGTGGCGGCGATTGCCTTGCCCATAGCGACGGTTTCAGCGGTTTCTGGCACGAACCCACGCTTTTCCATCGCGCGCGCAAGTCGCTTCAGGAATGGCTCATCATCATCAACCAAAAGAAGCGAACGGTCTGCCCCAATTTCTGCGCTCAGATCTTCGGTCATTTCAAGCCCTTCGTTTCATTGCCACTCATATATGGCCCAATTGCCAAAGATCAAACCCACTGCCAGCAATTCAACGGGCGCTCGCAAAACAGGCCACTCTCTCGGCCAACTGATCCGGCGTGACCTCTCTTTTGAAGAAGTCCGCAAAGCCCGTTTCCGGCAGCATCAGATAGGTGAAAGTCGAATGATCGACGAGGTAGAACTCATCCGTGGCATCCTGAACTTTATAATAGCTCTTATAGGCCAGTGAGGCGACTTTCACCTGTTCGTCGCTCCCGGTCAGCGCAATCATCTTGGGGTGCATAATATCGGCATATTCGGCCATCACTTCGGGCGTGTCGCGCTTTGGGTCGATGGTAATAAAGACGGGCGTTACGTCCAATCCCATCTCTTCCAGAATATCCACCGCTTCGGCATTACGTGCGTTGTCCAGCGGGCAAATATCGGGGCAAAATGTATAGCCAAAATAGACCAGTGTCGGCTTGGTGATCACGTCCTTGTCGGTGACGGTTTCGCCCTTCTGATTGATCAGAGTGAAAGGCCCGCCAATCGCACCACCGGCAACCTGGCCGCCTCGGCACGCCGCAAAAGGATCGCTGGATTGGTTGCTATAGACCCAATAAGCGGACCCGCCAAGAAGCGCGGCCATTACGGCAACCGCTGTCCCCGCATAGAATTTGGTCATCCGCCGCTCCTTACTTTTGGTTTGCCCCGCCTTAACGCACGGTTCGGTTTACGTTGAAACCCCGCCTGCCCCTGCGTATCACTGGGAATAGTCTTTTTGTAATTGGGAGGCAATGCAATGATCAATCCCGGTTCGGGGCCATTTTCCCGCAATGCCGGGCGCAATCAGTTGCGGCTTCGCACCTTGATCTTGTTGCGCTGGATGGCCATTGCCGGACAGACGGCCGCCATTTCGGTAGCGCACTTCTACTTCAATCTCGTTTTGCCCCTTGGGCTGTGTTATTTGGCTGTGGGCGCTTCAGTCATCGCCAACCTTATTTCCACCTTCGTATTTCCCGAGAACCGGCGGCTTTCAGAAATAGAGGCGATGCTGGTTCTGCTCTTTGATCTGGCGCAGCTTTCTTTCCTGCTTTATCTGACGGGCGGACTGACAAACCCCTTCGCGCTGCTAATTATCGCGCCTGTCATCATATCCGCCTCGGCCCTGCAATTGCGCACCACGGTACAGCTTGGTTTTATGGCGATCTGGCTGATTAGTCTTGCGACGATTTTCAACATCCCCTTACATTATGCTGATGGCACAGTGCTTTCGGTGCCGCGACTACTGGAATTCGGATTCTGGTTGTCGGTTGTTATCGGCATTATGTTTCTGGGGCTTTATTCGCATCGCGTGTCGTCTGAGATCCAAACAATGTCGGATGCGCTTCTGGCGACGCAAACGGCGCTGGCCCGAGAGCAAAAGCTTACCGACTTGGGCGGCGTGGTCGCAGCGGCGGCGCATGAATTAGGTACGCCGCTTGCCACGATAATGTTGGTAAGCACCGAGTTGATCGAAGAGCTGTCAGACAGCCCCGACCTGCGCGATGACGCCCGGCTGATTAAAGAACAAGCCGATCGCTGCCGGGATATTCTGCGCTCCATGGGTCGCGCGGGCAAGAATGACTTGCATTTGCAGCGCGCGCCGCTTGGTGCCGTGCTGCGTGAGGCGGCAGAGCCGCACCTGGACAGAGGAAAGGCGGTTGTCTTTGATTTCCGGCCTGCGAAAGGTTGCACTGCGCAACAGCCAACCATTCTGCGCAAGCCGGAGGTGATCCACGGAGTGCGTAATCTTATCCAAAACGCCGTCGATTTTGCAAGAACGACAGTTTGGGTTGATGCTGAATGGGGCCATAAACACTTGATGATCCGGATAGTCGATGATGGTCAAGGCTATCCAACCCATATCCTGGGCCGCATTGGTGACCCTTTTGTCACCATGCGCAGCGCGTTGCGCCAACAAGACCTACGGCCAGAATATGAGGGGATGGGGCTTGGCCTGTTCATCGCCAAAACGCTGCTGGAGCGGTCGGGCGCCGAGCTTTCGTTTGCCAACGGCACGGACCCATTTCTTACCTCCAGCGAAAGACCTGATCGCTGCGGCGCGATTGTCGAGGTTATCTGGGCTGACGGGACGATCATCGCGCCGGATCAGGGCGGCTTGGGGGAAAACGCGCCGATTGACGCCTGAGCAGTCGGCGGCTCGGGCGGCGTCATTAAACTTTCCTGCGGTTTTAAAAGAAATTGTCAAAATCCGTAGCTGGTTAACCCTGCATTAACTCAATCCCGTAAATGTTGTGTTGGTGCCGTCCAACAACTGATGAGGGTTAGCTGTGACATTCGATCCCCTGCTCGCTTTCGGTCTGGTCGTGACGGGCATTCTTTCATCTCTTGTCGGGCTACTGTTTCTCGCCGTCCTCCAAAAGAAATCTTTGCGCAGCGTCAGCTCCATTTTCCTTGAAAATACCAACAACGCTGAATACCTTTTTGACGGCGAGGTTTTAATTGAGGCGACGCCCGCCGGGCGCAGCCTGCTGCCCACAGCTTGCCAACACAAGGCGGCCGCTTGGCCCGGCCTCTTAAATTATTTGGAACAGCGGTTTCCTGGTGCAACCGCCCGGTTTGAGAACCTGCATACCGAGGGCCCCTTGATAATGAGCGGTGCTGACAGTGGCGCGGGCAATCCACTGCTTTTGCGCGCGGAAGTGCGTGGCGGGTTAACGCGTATCACAATTATGGATACTGAATCCTCGCAATCGGCGCGGGCGCTGGAC
>CALEMZ010000383.1 GCA_937910975.1 uncultured Pseudorhodobacter sp.
CCGCAGCGCCTCATTTTGGGTACACACGCCCACCGGTCAAGTGTTGGATTGGCACTGGCGCACCATGATGCAGCCCATTGCGATCAGTGCTGCGGTGCCGATGCCATATTCCTCGGCCCCCAGCATCGCGGCCATGACAATATCACGCCCCGTGCGCAGGCCGCCGTCAGTGCGCAGCGTCACCCGGTCGCGCAGGTTGTTCATGCTCAGCACCTGATGCGCCTCGGTCAGGCCCATCTCCCACGGCAGGCCCGCGTATTTGATCGAGGTCGCGGGTGATGCGCCCGTGCCGCCGTTATGGCCCGAAATCAAAATCACATCGGCCTTGGCCTTGGCCACACCCGCCGCAATCGTGCCAATACCGCTTGAGGCCACCAGCTTCACCGTCACCTTGGCGCGCGGGTTGATCTGCTTGAGGTCATAGATCAGCTGCGCGAGGTCTTCGATGGAATAGATGTCATGGTGCGGCGGCGGCGAAATCAGCGTCACCCCCGGCGTGGAATGGCGCAGCCGCGCGATCAGCGCCGTGACCTTCATCCCCGGCAACTGCCCGCCTTCCCCCGGCTTTGCGCCTTGCGCGACCTTGATCTCCAACTCTTCACAGGCATTCAGGTATTCCGCCGTCACGCCAAAGCGGCCAGATGCTACCTGCTTGATCTTGGCTGACGGGTTATCGCCATTCGCCTCGGGCAGGAAATGCGCGGGGTCTTCGCCGCCCTCCCCACTGTCAGATTTTGCGCCGATCCGGTTCATCGCCACGTTCAACGTCTTGTGCGCCTCAGGCGAAAGCGCTCCCAGCGACATACCCGGCGTTACGAACCGCTTGCGAATGGAGGTGATGCTTTCCACTTCTTCAATCGGAACCGGCTTGCCGATGCTTTTAATGTCCAGCAAATCACGCAGATGGATCGGTGGATTGGCCCGCATCGCAGCCGAATACTGCTTCCAGATGTCAAAGCTTCCGCGGTCACAGGCCGATTGCAGCATGTGCATCGTCTGCGCCTCCCAAGCGTGCTTTTCGCCGGAGCGCCGCGCCTTGTAGATGCCGCCGATAGGCAAAACATCCAGCCCGCCGCGCCAACCCTTGCTGTGCACTTCCTCCAGCTTGTGCTGAATGCCTGAAACGCCGATCCCGGAAATCCGGCTGTGCATACCGGGGAAATACTCCGCCACCATCGCACGGCTCAGCCCGACCGCCTCAAAGTTCAAGCCGCCGCGATAGGAGGAAATCACCGAAATCCCCATCTTGGACATGATCTTCAAAAGGCCCGCGTCAATCGCAGCGCGGTAGCGCCGCATCGCATCCGTCAATCCGCCCTCGATCAAGCCGCGATCAAGCCGGTCCGCAATGCTGTCTTGCGCCAGATAGGCATTCACCGTGGTCGCTCCACAACCGATCAGCACCGCAAAGTAATGTGGATCAATACATTCCGCCGACCGCAGGTTGACCGAGCAAAAGGTCCGAAGCCCCTTGCGCGTCAGCCAGCTATGCACCGCACTGGTCGCCAGAATCATCGGCATCGCAACCCGGTCCGCGCCCTGATGCTCATCGGTCAAAACAAGGTGCGCCGCGCCAGAGCGGACCGCATCCTCGGCCTCGGCGCGAATTTGTTCCAGCCCTTTGCGCAGCGCATCTGGCTCCGCATCACGTGGGAAGGTGCAATCAATCACCGAAACTGTTTCGCCGAAATACTTCATCATCACGTTGAATTCGGCATTGGCGACAAACGGGCTTTCCAGCAGTAGGATTTCGGTCTGGCTGCTGTCCTCATTCAACACGTTCTTGAGGTTCCCGAACCGCGTCTTCAGGCTCATCACCCGGCTTTCGCGCAAGCTGTCAATTGGCGGGTTGGTGACCTGGCTAAAGTTTTGGCGGAAGAAATGGCTTAACGGGCGGTAGATGCTCGACAGCACCGCCGCCGGGGTATCATCACCCATCGAGGCGATCATTTCCTTGCCATCCTCGGCCATCGGGGCCAGCACCTGCTCCAGCTCTTCCAGCGAATAGCCCGCCGCAATCTGCCGCTTGCGCAACTCCGCCCCGCTGAATTTTGCCGCCTCAGGCACATCACGGAGCAGGTTGTTCAGATCGACAACCTTTTCGATCCACGCGCCAAAGGGCTGCGCTGCCGCCAGCTTATCCTTCAGCTTCCCATCGTGATAAAGCTTGCCCTCGGCCATATCGACCGCAATCATCTGCCCCGGCCCAAGCGCGCCTTTTTCGCGCACGGTGGCTTCATCCACCGGCACCATCCCGGCTTCGGACCCGGCAATCAGCAAGCCATCGCCCGTGATAACATAGCGCATCGGGCGCAGGCCGTTGCGGTCGAGGCCCGCACAAACCCAACGCCCATCGGTCATGGCCAGCGCCGCTGGCCCATCCCATGGCTCCATCACCGCATTGCAATAGGCATACATATCGGCCCAGGCTTTTGGCATATCGGTTGTGGTTTTTGACCACGCTTCGGGCACTAGCATCGTCTTGGTAAAGGGTGCATTGCGCCCCGAGCGTACCATCACCTCAAACACTGCATCCAGCGCGCCACTGTCCGAGGTTCCTGCTGGAATGATCGGCTTGATGTCTTCGGCCATGTCGCCAAAGGTGTTGGATGCCATGCGAATTTCATGGCTCCGCATCCAGTTCACGTTGCCTTTAAGCGTGTTGATCTCACCATTATGGGCCAACATGCGGAAGGGCTGCGCCAACCACCACTGCGGGAAAGTATTGGTAGAATAGCGCTGGTGGTAGATCGCAAAGGCGCTTTCAAAGCGCGGATCCATCAGATCGGGGTAGAACACCGCCACTTGCTCCGCCAGCATCATGCCTTTGTAGATGATCGAGCGGCAAGACAGGCTGCACAGATAAAGCCCCGCAATATGCGCGGCATTCGCGGCCTTCTCGATCCGGCGGCGGATGATATACAGCTCACGCTCAAACTGGTCCTGATCGATATCCTTATCGCAGCGGATCAGAATT
The DNA here is from genome assembly GCA_937910975.1 of uncultured Pseudorhodobacter sp. GTDB lineage: Bacteria > Pseudomonadota > Alphaproteobacteria > Rhodobacterales > Rhodobacteraceae > Pseudorhodobacter. The sequence goes on from CALEMZ010000383.1 coordinate 2,978, forward strand.
TGCTCAATCTCCGGGCGGGTTGCATTGGCCTTTTCGCCCAAAACAGTGGTTTCCACCGGCACATGGCGCCAGCCATAAATGTAATGGCCCATGCGCAAGACTTCGGACTCCACAATCGTCCGGCAGCGTTCCTGCGCGCTAAAATCCGTGCGCGGCAAAAACACTTGACCCACGGCGATCAGTTTATTCACATCCGGTTCATGCCCGGTGCGCCGCACCTGATCATAGAAAAACTTGACCGGGATCTGCAGATGAATACCTGCGCCATCGCCGGTCTTGCCATCAGCGTCCACGGCGCCACGGTGCCAAACGGCCTTAAGCGCATTGATCCCGTTTTCAACGACCTTGCGGCTCGGTTTGCCGGAAATCGAAACCACAAGCCCCACGCCGCAAGAGGCATGTTCATCATCTGCCTTATAGAGGCTGTGCTCTGCCATATAGGCGCGCTTTGCTTCCTCGGCTGCTACCCAAGCTTCATCATATTTGGTCATTTTCCGTCATCCTCACCGAAAGAGGCGAATGTTGCTTCGACCTCTTGCTTCGTCAGCCGATCGTGGTTCCCCGCAAGGGCAAAGCCCCCGGCTTCCCGATCCAAATAGAATTCGTCGCGCAAAGGGGTCATTTTGACAGCCCCTCCATAAGGTCCTGCAACATCTGGGCATAAACCTCGTTCGGCGTCATCTGCCAAGGGAGGGCCTCGCCCGCATCAAAGGCACTGCGCCAGATGTTGTAATTCTCATCAAACAGCTCTTGGTTCACCTCGAACGGGTCAGCATCCTGCATCTCGCCATCCAGCGCATAGTTTTCCCAAAATGGCGCGTGCGAGATGATGGGCGAATCCGGGTCCGGCGATTTGAGGATCAGGCTAACGACTGGCTGCGGCGCGTCTATACCAAGATCTTCCGGCAGATCTACGCGCCCGATCCAGATAACCACCGGCTCAAGATCATCTTGAACGCAGGTGTAAAATCCGCCCAACTCCAACTCAATTTCCATGGCGCACCTCTTTTGAATAGTTGCTCAATACAGCATCACATTCAAACAGCGGCTGGGTTGAGAAGAACCCAGGCTCCTCTGGGAAAATGAACTGCACGGGGCTGCCATCAATCGGCACATAGCCATTGCCATTGTCCCATTCCGACGGACCTGCGAAAAAGACTCGCCACGTGGGGTGTATGTACTCTACCCCCCGCGACCGCCGCAGCAAATTTCCCGATGGGTCAGTTTCCGTATACTCAAATTCGGTCTGCGACAGGGTCACGCCATCAATCTGCACTAATTTTCCCGTCAACCGATCAAAGCCTCGCACGCGGCTTGCTTCACCATTGTCGCGGGTCAAGCTGAAGGCAAACGTGTCCAGGCCGCCCAGCAAGTCGGTGAAAGAGGCAGGGTCTTCCGCACCCGCATCCAGCGACTGGCGCACCAACGGGTTCATATCCAGGCTTTCAACCCACTGTCCTTCGGCATCAACGCGGCTTGCGAAAAACAGGCCTTCTTGGCCAAAATCGGTCCGCCACTGGTCGCCCGCCGCATCTTGGGTGCAGGTATAGTAGTTCGAAACCCGACAGGCCCTTGCTTGAACCGTTAGCCAACCAGTACACCCCGCCGGTGGCGTGAACGACCCAGCTGTCGCCGGGACCGCTCCCGAGACGATCAGGAAAAATATCAGTATTTTCCTCATGCTGCGTTCCCCTTGGATCGTGCCAGCAAAGCTGGCCATTTCGCCGTTTCGATCTGCTATAATGTAACTAGGGATGTGCTACGTAAAACATACGTTTTGCACATGTTGTTTATTTCACTCTGCCGCGACAGTCGCGCCCTGCGCCATATATTCCAGCATCGCCTCGGCCGCTTCACGCCCATCGCGGATCGCCCAGACCACAAGGCTCGCGCCGCGCACGATATCGCCCACCGCATAAACGCCCGGAAGGCTGGTGGCATGGGTTTGGAAATCCGCGCGGATCGTGCCCCAGCGAGTTACGGTTAGCTCTGGCTTGTCCCAGAGGGCTGGCAGCGCCTCCGGCTCAAACCCCAGCGCCATAATCGCCAGATCGGCAGGTTCCACATAGTCGGCCCCTTCAATCACTTCCGGCGTTTGGCGGCCTGAGGCATCTGGCGCGCCAAGACGCATCTTTTGCACCATCACGCCCTCGACCGCATCGGTGCCGACAAAACCCTTGGGGGACGACAGCCAAACGAATTCGACACCTTCTTCTTCGGCGTTCTGCGTTTCCCGCACGCTGCCCGGCATGTTCGCGCGGTCACGGCGATAGAGGCACTTAACCGAGGTTGCGCCCTCGCGAATCGCGGTGCGCACACAATCCATCGCGGTATCTCCGCCGCCAATTACCACGACCCGCTTGCCCGCAGCGTTCAGCGTGCCATCGTCATATTCCGGCACCTCGTCACCAAAGCTTTTGCGGTTGCTTGCGGTCAGAAATTCCAGCGCTGGCACAATGCCCTTGGCGCCCACGCCCGGCACGACCAAATCACGCGCCATATAAACGCCTGTGGCTATCAAAATTGCTTCATGCTGGCCACGAATGGCGTCAAAGCTCAGATCTTCGCCCACCGTGCAATTCAACACGAACTGCACGCCTGCGGTTTCCAATTGTTCAATGCGCTGCATGACAACCGGCTTTTCCAGCTTGAAGCCCGGAATGCCATAGGTCAGCAAACCGCCCGCACGGTCATAGCGGTCATAGACCGTCACTTGCACACCAGCGCGGCGCAGAACATCCGCAGCAGCCAGTCCGCCCGGCCCTGCACCGATAATCCCAACGCTTTCAGACCGTTCGTGCATTGGCTTGATCGGTTTGACCCAGCCGTTTTCCCATGCGGTATCGGTCAGATATTTCTCGATCGAGCCGATGGTCACGGTGCCATGGCCGGATAGTTCAATCACACAATTGCCTTCGCACAGACGATCCTGCGGGCAAATGCGGCCACAGATTTCGGGGAAGGTATTGGTGGCCTGCGAAAGCTCATAGGCCTCTTGCAGACGCCCTTCGGCGGTCAGCCGCAGCCAGTCGGGGATATTGTTGTGCAAAGGGCAATGTGATTGGCAATAAGGCACACCGCATTGGCTGCAACGACTGGCTTGCTCGGCTGCTTTTTCGGCGGCGTATTCGCGGTAGATCTCATGGTAATCCTGAGCACGCAGGTTAGGCGGGCGCTTCTCGGGCATTTCTCGAGCAACATTGACGAAGCGGAGCATCCGTTCCTTGGCCATAGCGGCGCCTCCCTGGCGGTCTTGGATAAGGATGTCTTCATACTTTGCAGTGGATGGAATGAAAAGTCAGTTATGCTTACCTAAATGGTTGTATTTTTATCGAAAGGCGAAGCTGACTGTCTTTTTATCCTATTTTTAGGTAAGCACTAATTACCTATAGGTTCAGTACCCTAAGGAAACGGCCGCAAAGGCCAGCGTGCCAACAATGATTCGCCACCAGCCGAACAGTGCGTAGCCATGGCGACTTACATAACCAAGCAACCAGCGAACAACCAAAATGGCAACAATAAAGGCCGCAATAAATCCTATGGCGATTTCGTTCAGAGCGCTGGCGTCCAGAACATCGCGGTTCTTGTAAAGATCATAGGCAAAGGCCCCCCCCATCGTCGGCATCGACAAAAAGAATGAGAACTCCGCTGCAGAACGCTTGCTTGCCCCCAGCATCAAGGCGCCAACAATAGTGGCCCCAGACCGCGACACCCCAGGAATCATCGCAAGGCACTGAATAAAACCAATTTTCAGCGCCATCCCAAGCGGGAGTGCCATCGCATCATCATAGCGTGGCTCCGGCGCGAAACGATCCACAAAGACCAGAACAACGCCCCCCAAAATCAACATGATCGAGATCAGTCGAGGGCTTTCAAACAGTACGGTTTTGATGAAATCATGTGCCAAGACACCAATCACCACAGCAGGCAAGAATGCAATCAGCACCGAAAGGATTGTGCGGCGAGCAGCAGGATCATGCGGGGCGGCGCGGAACACAGCCCAAAGCTTGGCAGCATAAACCGCAAGCACCGCCAGTACCGCGCCCAGCTGGATAACAACCTCAAAGGTCTTGCCTGAGCTTTCAAACCCGATGAAATGCCCCGCCAGCAGGATATGCCCGGTTGAGGAGACGGGAATAAACTCCGTCAAGCCCTCAAGAACTCCCAAAAACAAAGCCGCCAGCGTCGTATCAGCCATTATCGGCCCCTGAGTTGAGGAGGGTCAAACCTTGCGAAGGTTCTTCGCGCTATCTTTGATGGCAGCGTACTGGCCCGACGGGCGGTAGCGCCACAGGTATTCGGGCAGCATCGCTTCCATTGACGTGGGTTGGATGCCCAAGTCGGCAAAGCCCTTGGCGCCCTCGGCCACAACATTGTCCTTACGCAGGCTTTTCACCTGATCGCGCGTCAAGACACCGTTTGAGATCAGCCCACCAGTTGCAAACTGCAAAAAGTCGAAACCTGCCGCCATGATGTTCGCCGCAAAGAACGGGATGTTTAGTATCAACCGACCACGTTGCACAACCTTTAGCATGGCTTTCATCAAAGCCCGGAACGTCGCCGCATCCGGCCCTCCAAGCTCATATATTCCGGGCGCCGCCGCACCGGTTGCACCCAACACCGCCGCCTGCGCCACATCATCAACGAACACGGGTTGAAACCGCGTATTCGCACCGACCACCGGCAAAAGAGGCCCAAAACGCGTCATTGCGGCGAAGCGGTTAAAGAACCCGTCCTCCGACCCGAAAATGACTGATGGGCGAAGAATCACAGCATCGGGGAAGGCCGCAACAACCGCGACTTCACCTTCGGCCTTGGTCCGGGAGTAATCGCTATCAGAATTCACATCCGCGCCGATGGACGAGATCTGCACAAGGTTGCCGACACCCTCTTCGGCGGCAATCCGTGCGATCCGGCCAGCACCTTGAGCTTGCACAGCGTCAAAATTGTTCTTGCCGCCTTTGTCAAAGGTGCCAACGCAGTTTACAACCGCATCTGCGCCCTGCAACGCTCTGCGCACCGATGCATCATCCCGGATATTGCACAGCAAAGGCTCAACCTGACCCACGGCACCATATGTTTTGACGAAGAGTGCCTCGTTCGGACGGCGGACAGCAACACGAACGCGCCAACCAGCCTGCGCCATTCGCCGCGCGATATACCGCCCGACAAATCCCGAGCCGCCATAGATTGTGACCAGTTTGCTCATCCGTCTTGCCTCCATCTGGAAAGCTTTTCATCCGCCTGTCTGCATATCCCCCCCCGCCTTTCCAAACAAGCAACAAAAGGCCGCATGATTTTGTTTGATCCCCGTTGACAGTGCCTGTGCTCCCCTTTACATCGCCCATCACGACACCTGCCCAGGTGGCGGAACTGGTAGACGCGCACGGTTCAGGTCCGTGTGCCGCAAGGCGTGGAGGTTCGAGTCCTCTCCTGGGCACCACTTGTCGCAATGAAAGCCCTGTAACCTTAACTGGTTACGGGGTTTTTTCTTGTCTTGGGACCATTTCCGGGACCGCTTTCAGGACCACTTGGGTCAGAAACTGGTCCAAGATCGTCAGGTCTGGAGAGGCATTTTCACTTGCCTCAGCCTAGGTTGGGAGGGAAACTCTCACGCATGGAAAACCCTGTGGCCCTTAAACTTCCCCGCTATATGTTCCGGCGCGCCAATGGCTCGTTCCGCTACAAACGCAACGTGCCGAAAGAGTTGCGCAGCATTATTCCCAAGGCGACTGTCTACCGCCAGCTAGGAGCCACCTATGATGATGCGATCAGGGCGCTGCCGAAGGTTCATGCAGAGATCGAGGCGCTGTTCGATCAGGAACGCCGCACCACAGATGACCAACGTGCCAGAAGCCTGGTCCGTGAGCGCTTAGGCGAGCGGCATGAGTCGATGTTCCTTGCCGGGGTGGTCGAGCCCGAGTGGGATGTGTTCGATGACTTTCAGGAGCTGGCAGAAGACACCCAAGGCCGTGTCCCTCTGGGCGTGACGCGTCAGCTGAAGGCGGGGGCAGCTAAGGCCCCACCGATCACCCTGGCGCGGGTGCTGGAGCTTTACTTCACCTATAAGGCCGAGGAGGCTGATGCAGGGCTGCGCACCCGGATTGATCGGATCCGCAAAGACCTGATCTTGTTCTTGGGCAAGAACCGCTTCGAGTGGACCGAGTTGAAAGACATCACCCGGGCCGATGCCAACGGCTACCGGGATTTGCTTCTGGCCCGGATGTCGCCCAACTCCGTTCAACGCACGATTGGAACACTGAAGGCCGCAATCAATCACGTTATCCTCGAGCATGATCTCGACATGAAGAATGTGTTCCAGGCCCTAAAGATCAAGGGGGCAGGGGCCAGCAACACCGATCGCCTTCCTGTGACAGAAGAACACCTGACCCAGCTCTGGCCGGCCTACGAGAGCAATAAGCTGGCCTCGGTCTTGTTTACCGTGCTGACAGATACTGGGGCACGGCTGGCAGAGATTACAGGGCTAGAGGTGGGTGATGTCGACCTTGAACGCGGCACCCTGTTTATCCGACCTAATGCCCACCGCAGCCTGAAGACCAAGACCTCCACCCGTAGCCTGCCGCTCTCGCCTCGGGCAGCAGAGTGCCTGCGGGGGCTCCTGCTTGGGCAAGAGCAGAGCGCACCCCTCTTCCCCAGCTATGCCAAACCTCGTGGCAGTGATGCGGCCTCTGCGATGCTGATGCAGCGGTTGCGCACGGTGGTCAGCGACAAGAAGATCACCATTCACTCGCTGCGCCACCGAATGAAGGACCGCCTGCGCAACACTGGCTGCCCAGAGGCACTCTCGATGGCAATCTTGGGACACAGCGCCAATACGGTAGCTGCCAACTATGGCTCAGGCTACGCCCTCGACATCATGCGAGAGCACCTGGTGAAGGCCTGGGGGTGAGCACTTGCGGCAATCCAACTCGGGGGCCTTCGGTTTCCGGGCAGTCTTCCCAGCACCAGCCGAAGGGCAGCCTTACGCCAACCTTGTAAGGCAAAGCAATTAGCCGACCTTAAAGAAGAACTGCTATAGCGAAAGCTATCTTCTTTCAGCGTTATTAACCATTTTCCTGTCGGCACAACACAGAATGTGGACTGCGCGACGGA
>CALEMZ010000384.1 GCA_937910975.1 uncultured Pseudorhodobacter sp.
AGCTTGAATCATGCAGGCATCAAAGCCTCAAGCAAATTAATGGGTCTGGAGCCTATGCAGGGTCGTTCACAACCCCCATAAACTCCCGCCATTCGCCCTTGCTCATGCCAGAATTCTCCTGCGTCACCTCTTCGCCCTTCAGCATCCGACGCACACAATCAATCGCCTTGCCGGACAAAGTCGCCCCGCCCATCCGGTAATCCTCAAACGCCGCAAAGGCGATTGGCACCCAGTCGGCGACCACTTTGCAAATCGCGTCGGCATAGACTCTAATCTCATACTGGGCGTGGGCGTCGGCGCGCAGGCGCAGGAAGTGGAAGAGGTTGTGCAGATCGACCTTCCAATACCATTGGGTATAGATGTTGGCGGGCAGGTTCATGCGGGCAAGCTCTCGGGCCAAACCCTGCTGGCCGTCTTGGGACAGCATCGCCTCATAGTGGTCATAGGCCGTGTTCGAATCGCGCTTGAGCATTTCAAGCACGCGGGCGGCCTCCTCCCCCGTCAGCACCTCACCGCGGCCTTGGTTATTGACCACCGATTGCGCGGCGAGTTGCTCAGGCGCGGGGATATAAAACTCACGGTCCATGATCGAATAGCGGGCGGAGTATTCGTTGACGTTGGCGGTGCGGTGGCGGATCCACTGGCGGGCGACAAAGACCGGGAGTTTGACGTGCAGCTTGATCTCGCACATCTCAAACGGGGTGGAATGCCAGTGGCGCATGAGGTAGCGGATCAGGCCCTCATCGTTGGAAACATGTTTGGTTCCAGCGCCGTAAGAGACGCGGGCGGCCTGCACGATGGCGGCATCATCGCCCATATAGTCGATGACCCGGATGAAGCCATGATCGAGCACCTCATGCGCGCGGTAAAGATGCGCCTCCATACCCTCCGAGGTAGCGCGGAGCGTGGGTTTGGGGGTGGCACGCTGGGCGTCGATTTCGGCGATCTGTTCGGGGGAAAGGGACATGGGGGCCTCGTGTCTGACGGGTTTGCCCCATATTTATGGGGGGATCCCGAGAAGCATACGAGATGCAGGGGGAGAGGGGCAAGTGTGGGAATGCCGCGCGACCTTTTTGCATCAACGTGGGGCGCGTTACCGCCGCTGAATTGACAGGTTGGCTGTGCTCAGGCAATGATTAAAAAAACGCAACAAGTATTGAGCAGTGCAATGAAAAAACCGATCTTGATGTCATTGGCATTCACATTGCTACTTGCTTGTGGCGGCAATCCATTGGATGGCGGCGATCCAGTGGGTGGCGGCGGCGGCGCGCTTCCTGAGACGCCAACCGCATCGGGAGTTCCGGAAAGCCTGAGGCTCGACCTGAAAGGGGCAAGCTATGTCCCTGGAGATCCGACAATCACCATTGCGCTATCCTTCCAGGATGCCACGGCTTTAAATGCAACCTATGTGCGCACCCCGGCTCTAGATCGGCCGGATTATTTTGCCTACACCTTCCAGGAATCGACCTCGAACCGATATGTCATCGCGATGGTCAGACAATCCGGCTCTGCCAAGGCGGCGGCTGTTATGGATGCGGGGCAATTCGCCAACTATTTTGGCGGCACGACCTATGCGCGCGCCGATGTCTATTCGCTGCCGTTGGCGGGCGTTGGACCACGGTACAACTATTCCGGCTCTTATGTCGGGCTGATGAATATTGGGGTCCCTGCGCCGGGTGGCCCGGGTGGCGGACTGGGTCCTGAACAGGCCTATGTCACCGAGGGCCGAGCACTGATCACGGCTGACTTTACCGAAATGAAAATAAGCGGTGGGGTTGATAATCGCGTGATCATCAATCCGGCGCTGGACGATGACCCAGTTTTGGACAGTATCAGCCTCGGTCTTGCCGATATTGCTGCGGATGGCTCTTTCTTTGGCCCTGTCTTCACCGGATCGAGCGATGCGGGCGTTTATGGGGGCGTCTTTGCCGGTATCGAGGCGCGGGATGTCGCGGCCGTGCTGGTATTTTATCCCTATAAAAACCCACCGACTGTAGAACATGGGCTTATTGTATTGACCAATTGCGTTGATGCGGGCGGGCCAGCATGTTCGCCATAGCAGGGGCTATGCGGCGCAACTTTGTGCCCGCCCTGCTTGCCGTCGTACTTGCTGTCATAGTTCCTGCCTTGTCCTTTGCACCTGTAGCGGCGCAAGTGGCTGGGAACGCGGCGAAAACCTTGCAATTGGGCCGCGTCGAAGCTTTAGGGCTGGGCCAGCGCGCAATTGCCGTCAGCCGTTTTGATCTGGCGAAACGCATCGCAATAGCCTTGTTGCAGGCCGATCCCACCGATGCCGGGGCCATGCTTTTGCTCTCGGCTGCCGAAGCGCGGCTTGGAAACAATTCGGCGAGCCTGCAAGCCGCCGATCAGGCGCAGGCGCACAGCACTGACGACCGCATCAAATTCGAAGCGACCTTTCTGAAAGCCTCAGCACATGCTGGTGCAGGAAATCAGGCCCGCGCCAAGTTCTACCTGCGCCGGGCGGGAGACCTGGCCCCCGATGCAGCGGCCCGCAACGCAATACGCCAAAGCCATGCGCAGCTGGCGAACGCCTCCAGACTCCAACTGAATTTCAGCCTCGACCTTGGCCCCTCGCGCAACCTTAACAACGGCAGTCTACACGATAGCATCTCCATCCTTCCCGGCTTTGCCCTTGCGCTCCCGCAAGCCTTGTCGGGGCTCAGCTATGGTGGAACGGGGCGGTTCACCTACCGGCTGAACCGCAGCAAGACTTCGATTACGGAGTTGACTGGCGGGCTTCGCTATCGCGGCGTTGCTCTGTCAGGCAAGGCCAAGACCTTGGCACCGTCGCTGCGCAACAGCGATCTTGCTTATGCCGGTGTAGATCTGGGTTTGACACGCCGATGGAAGCCAGCCACCGCGCCGGTTGCCTTTTAATTAAGCGCAAAGGCCACGCATAACTGGTACGGCGGGAAATCCCTTTCTGACCAGCTTCGAGGCGAGTTCACCGTAAGCCGCGTGATGAACAAAAACCGCCTCATTCGGTTTGGCACAACAGCCGAGGCAACACGCGACAGCGCACGTTCGACGCGTGACACAGATGCATTTGGCATCTCCGCAACCTTGATCCAGAACACTCAAAGCTTGGGGCAGGTGGAGTTTGGGCTTTCGGCGCGTAAGGTCAAATCAGAAGCCGCAGGCCTTGCCTTTACGGCGCAAGGGGTGCAGTTGAGTTGGCGGCCCAATGAGATAACCGACAAACTGTCCATGGCCTTCGGGTTTGGGATGGAGCGCCGAGACTACTATCTGACCCCTGCCCTACCCGCAGATATCAAGCTCAGCGCATCGGCGAGCATTGTGTTACCAAAGATCATCTATTTCGGCTATGTGCCAGAAATCATGTTGAACACGACCCGGATCAAATCAAACTACAAACCGCGTGACACATTCGATTACGGGCTGAGCCTCGGGCTTCGGTCAACTTTCTGACCCGCCGCCTATGGCGGTTCTCAATAAGCGCCCTATACTTCGCCCCACGGCAAAGAAACGGAGGCCTCACGATGACAATCAAATATCTGCACACCATGGTCCGCGTGCTGGACCTTGAAAGATCAATGGCGTTTTACAAGCTTCTAGGACTGGAGGAAAAGCGCCGGATTGACAATGAAAAGGGGCGCTTCAGCCTGATTTTCCTTTGCCCGCCAGATCAGCCAGAGTGCCCGGTGGAGTTGACCTATAACTGGGACGGGGATGAGGGGCTGCCATCGGACGGCAGACATTTCGGGCATCTGGCCTATGAGGTGGATAATATTTATGAGACCTGCGCGCATCTGGCGGCCAATGGCGTGGTGATCAACCGCCCGCCGCGTGAGGGTCGGATGGCTTTTGTGCGCAGCCCTGACAATATCTCGATTGAGCTGTTGCAAAAGGGTGGGGCATTGCCCCTCGCCGAGCCGTGGACCAGCGCGCCGAATATCGGGCATTGGTAATATCGCAAACGGAGGGCCAGATTTTCGCTGAAAATCCGGTGCCTTCGGCGAGGATATTTTTTCCAAAGAGAACGATGCGAAATTTACACATTGGCGGCGGGGTTACATTCCTCAGGCGTTGAGTAGCGCCATCGCAGCGGCATGAACCTGCACATTGGCGGCGGCGAGAATTTGCCCCCCCTGATGCGCAGACTTGCCTTGCCAATCGGTCACGATGCCGCCCGCAGCCTCGATCACCGCGATGGGGGCCTGTACATCATAGGCTTGCAGCCCGGCCTCGATCACCAGATCCACCTGCCCTGCGGCCAGCAGGGCATAGCCATAGCAATCCATCCCATAGCGCACCAAACGCACCTTCGGCACCACGCGGCGAAACGCATCGCCTTCGGCCTGCGTGCCAACTTCGGGGAAGGTGGAGAGCAAGATCGCCTGGCTCAAAGGCCGTGCGGGCCGACAGCGCAGCGGGGCCAAGCCCATCGGGCCATTGACGCCCGCAAACCCAAACCCGCCCTCAAACCGTTCTTGAATATAGGGTTGGTCAATGATGCCGTAGATCGGGCCCGCGGCATCGGCGACCGAAATCAGTACCCCCCAAGTTGGCGTGCCGGAAAGATAGCCGCGTGTACCGTCAATCGGGTCCAGCACCCATGTCAGGCCGGAGTTACCAGGGGTAGCCCCAAATTCCTCGCCCAAGATCCCGTCATGCGGGCGGCGACGTGCTAGAATATCGCGCATCGCCTTTTCTGATGCGCGGTCCGCAATGGTCACGGGGTCAAAATGCGTGGTTTCCTTAGTGTCGGCCGTCAGATCAGCCCGACGAAAATGCGTTAAAGTGGCGACGCGCGCCGCATCGGCCAATTCTGCCGCTGTTGCGCGGATATCCGCAATTTCGGTATTTGTCAGCATGCATTTCCCCCGCCTTGGCCTTCTCTGGCGCTACCGCGTTGCGGCAAGCCGGTCAAGCTATTGCGGGGGAAAACCCTCAAGCCGCGTCGCTGAGCACGCGCGCCAGATCGAACAGACGGCGGCGTTGCGTCTCAGGGATCGCGTAATAGGAACGGACAAGCTCCTGAGCCTCTTTATCGGCCAGCATATCACCCGCGACACCGTGTGGCGCCTCGCGCGCATCATCCAGTCCTTCGAAAAAGAAGCTAATGGTCACACCGAGAGCCTCGGCAATATCCCACAACCGCGAAGCCGAGACACGATTCATGCCGGTTTCATATTTCTGAATCTGCTGAAACTTTATACCCACGCGATCGGCGAGCTGCTGCTGCGTCATACCAACCATCCAGCGACGGTGGCGAATGCGCTTGCCAACATGGGCATCTACAGGGTGCTTCATCAGGTACTCCATCATTTGTTAAACCTCGTACAGGCATTTGTTAAACCTCGTACAGATTAACAAGCAATTTTCATGCCAAAGCTGATATTCCTTCAATTATCCTTAGTAAATTTGCAATTAACCCGTTTGACCTGTCTTTTTAGACAGGTGCCCATGTCTAGAAGAACAGGCACCTTGGGCAGACTTAGCTGCTCTCCCGATGGGTGCCAAATATTAACGATACTCGCTATATGCGTGTTTTTCATTTTGCATTGCATTTTGCAATCATTATGTACGTTCATGTCGCATTATGCGAAAACTCTGCCGACTGGAAGGAAATGTAATTTCATCGTAGGAACAGAGAAGCCGCTAAATTACGAGGAGCCATACTATGCTTGCCTACCGCATTGATGCATTCGACGGCACCGCGTGTCTGCAAAACATTGCGCCGCCCTCTGTAGGGCCAGGACAGGTGCTGCTACGGGCCAGGGCCTGCGGGCTGAATTTCGCTGACCTCCTGATGATCCAAGGCAAGTATCAGGAACGCCCGGCCCTGCCGTTCACCTTGGGTATGGAACTGGCGGGCGAGGTTGCTGCGCTGGGGCCGGGGGTCACCAGCCTTGCGGTCGGCGACCGCATCGCCGCCTTTGCCGGACAGGGCGGATTGGCGGAGCTGGCTTGCATTAATGCCAATGTCTGCACACCAATCCCGGATGAGATGTCGTTTGAGGATGCCGCAGCCTTTCAGGTGGCTTATGGCACCAGCCATCTGGCGCTGGAGCATCGTGCAAACCTGCGGCCGGGGGAAACGCTATTGGTCATGGGTGCCGCAGGGGGCATCGGGTTAACGGCGGTGGAGATCGGCAAGCGGCTGGGGGCGCGCGTCATTGCCACGGCGCGCGGGGCGGAAAAGCTGGCCATCGCGGCCAAGGCCGGGGCCGACCACCTGATCGACAGCGACGCGCCCGAGCTGCGCACAGCACTCAAGGCCCTTGGCGGGGTCGATGTTGTCTATGACCCTGTAGGCGGCCCGGCCTTCATGGAGGCGATGCGGGCCACTAACCCCGAGGGGCGCTTGATCCCGATCGGCTTTGCGGGGGGCGAAGTCCCGCAAATCCCCGCCAATCACCTGCTGGTCAAAAACCTGACGGTGATCGGCCTCTATTGGGGTGGCTATCTGAAATTCGCGCCCGAATCGCTGGCCAATAGCATGGCCACCCTGTTTGACTGGTACCGCGAAGGCGGCCTACGCCCTCATATCAGCCACACGATCCCCTTACTCCGCGTTGAGGAGGCGCTGGAACTGCTGCGCGCCCGCAAATCCACAGGCAAGGTTGTTGTCACCATGGGCACGCACTGAGGGGCCTCACAGCAATTTCATCTTTGGAAAAATGCGCCAGCCGGAGGTCGCCTGACGAACCTCACTTTCTCATCAGAAAGTTGCAGGCCCACGCTTATCCACCTGCAAGCGCCCACTCTCGCACATGCAAACATACGCCGCCGCAGAACAGTTTCATTGAGAGTTTCATCGGCAAGCGGCGTCCCTCTTTGTGATTGCCCGCAATCACCCGCTGAGCAGTGGATGTGGGGTAAAAGGATATGCGAGCTGGCCGCTTGAGATGCATGTCGCTCCCTTTGCGGTACGGCAAATCCCCCCAATGAGTGGTTGCCCAAAGATGAAATGCGATAGGTTTGATCTTGACTGGCCGAGGGCCTTTCTAATCCTGCAAGAAGATCGGGGCCTTCATGCTGTCGGGGATCGGTGCGCCGAAGCGTGACAGGATCGTCGGGGCAAGCGCCAGTTGGTCGAGCAATACCTCGGGGCTTGGCCCCTTGGCCGGGCCAAAGTAATAGAGCGCGAAATCCTGCTGATCTTCGCCTGCCCCGCCGTGATGGCCGCGCATGGATTGACCGTGATCGGCGGTGACGATCACCTCATAGCCCGCTTTGCGCCAGCGATCGATCCAAGGGGCAAGCGTGGCATCTATCGCGTAGACGGCGTGGTCCATCTCGCTGCAATCATGGCCAAAACGGTGGCCCATGCTGTCAAGCGTGCAGGTGTGCAGCATGCCATATTGCAACCCGAAACGCTCGGTCAGCATGGTCAGCGTCGCGAAAAGATCATGATCGGCGGGGGTGGCCTGATTGATCAGGTTATAGCCGTACATGGAATGAAAGCGGCCGTGGTTGATGGTTTGGCTCTCGGGTTCGTCATATTCCAGATCGCGGACCGGATCGAAGGGCGCGCGGTTGAAAAACTCGGACCAGAAAGAATGAGCCACCGCACCGGTGATGCCGCCCACCTTGCGGGTCTGGCTGAAGATGTCGGGAAGCGTGAGGCGTTTGACCGCCTCATTGCCCCAAGTGCCATGCACCTGCGGCGGGGTTCCGGTATGGATGGTGGCATAGCAAGAGGCTGAGGTGGAGGGCAGCGTGGCACGCATCCGCCAGACCTGCGCCTCGCCTTGTGCGACCCAGCCTTCGAGATTGCCCATAAGGCGACGCCAGTTGCGGTAAGGCACGCCGTCAAGGATGATGAGAAGAAGTTTGGCAGCCATGATCGACCTTTGGTAAGAGCGCAGAGGTGGGAGCCTCCGGCGGGGATATTTTGGAATAGATGAAGCCCGTAGGGGCAGGAAATGCCGGAGGAGGCGGGATCAGTTGCCTGCGGCCTCCATCTTGCGATTGGCGATGGTGCGTTCCAGCCAGCCCAGCTTCATTTCCGGCACTGACGACAGCAAAAGATCGGTATAATCGTCAAAGGGCGGCGAAAGCACGTCGGTTTTGGAGCCATAGCGCACGACGCGGCCCTGATACATCACGGCGATACTGTCAGCGATGGCGCGCACCGTGGCCAGATCATGGGTGATGAAAAGATAGGCCACGTTTTCAATCTTTTGCAGATTGAGCAGCAGCTTCAAAATCCCATCCGCGACCAGCGGGTCCAGCGCGGATGTCACCTCATCGCAGATGATTATCTTGGGTTTGGCCGCCAGCGCGCGCGCGATGCAAACGCGTTGTTTTTGCCCGCCCGAAAGTTCGGCAGGGTAGCGGTCGATAAACCCCTCGCCCATCTCGATCTCATCCAGCAATTCCTGAATACGGCGCTTTTTCTCGGCCCCGCGCAGACCGAAGTAAAACTCCAGCGGGCGACCGATGATCGTGCCGACCGTCTGGCGCGGGTTCATCGCGACATCAGCCATCTGATAGATCATCTGCACCTCGCGCAGATCTTCGCGGCTGCGGTCTTTGAAGTCGGGTGCAAGAGTGCGCCCGTTGAAGGTGATTGTTCCTTCGGAGGGCGGCAAAAGCCCGGTGATCACGCGGGCCAGAGTCGATTTTCCGGAACCGGATTCACCCACCACAGCCAAGGTTTGCGCCTCGGGCAGTTCCACCGTTATCTCTTTGAGCACGTCAAGCTTGGTGCCGCGATAGCGCGCGGTGATGCCATTCACCGATAGCACCGGCACCCCACCCGTCTTTTCCTTGTGGTCGATGGAGCGGACGGAAACCAGCGCCTGAGTATAGGCCTCGGCAGGGGCGTTGATGATGTGATCGGTGGTGCCATATTCCACCATATTGCCGCCGCGCAGCACGAGAATATGATCAGCCACCTGCGCCACAACGGCCAGATCATGGGTGATGTAAAGCGCAGCGACCCCGGTATCGACAATCGCCTCTTTGATCGCGGCCAGAACCTCGATCTGCGTGGTTACATCCAGCGCGGTTGTCGGTTCGTCAAACACCACCAGATCGGGTTTGGGGCAAAGCGCCATCGCAGTCATCGCCCGCTGCAACTGCCCACCCGACACTTGGTGCGGATGGCGGTCACCTATGGTTTCGGGGTTGGGCAGACCCAACCGCGCGAACAACGCCACCGCACGGGCCTCGGCCTCGGGTTTGGTCATCAGCCCGTGGTGCAAAGTGGCCTCGATCACCTGCTCCATCAGCTTTTTCGCCGGGTTGAAGGCGGCGGCGGCGGATTGGGCGACATATGTCACCTCGCGCCCGCGCAAGCTCCGCAGCCCTGCAGGCCCAGCCTGCAAAATGTCGCGCCCGTTAACGAAAACTTCGCCCCCGGTGATGCGCACGCCGCCACGTCCGTAAGCCATCGACGACAGCCCGATGGTGGATTTCCCCGCCCCGGATTCGCCGATCAGGCCCAGCACCTTGCCCTTTTCCACCGTGAAGGACACGCCCTCCACGATGGTGATATTGCGCGGAGCCTCACCGGGTGGATAGGCGGTGGCCTC
Organism: uncultured Pseudorhodobacter sp.; assembly: GCA_937910975.1. GTDB lineage: Bacteria > Pseudomonadota > Alphaproteobacteria > Rhodobacterales > Rhodobacteraceae > Pseudorhodobacter. Next base: position 9,528 of record CALEMZ010000384.1, read on the forward strand.
GATTTTCAGATCTCTGACCTCAAGCAGCATATCGCTCATCCCCGGCCCCCCTTCAGGCTTGAGGTGCGGTTGAGCACCCAGTCGGCAACCAGATTGACCGAAATCGCGAGTGTAGCGATGGCGAAAGCCGGAACCAGTGCGGCGGGAATACCGTAGACGATGCCCTCTTTGTTTTCTTTCACAATGCCACCCCAATCGGCCAGCGGCGGCTGAACGCCAAGCCCAAGAAAGGAGAGGGTAGAGATGAACAGTACCATGAAGATGAAGCGCAGCCCCATTTCAGCAACCAGCGGCGACAGGGCATTGGGCAGTATCTCACGGAAAATGATCCATAACTGTCGCTCACCGCGCAGGCGCGCGGCCTCGACATAATCCATCACAGTAATATCCACCGCCACGGCGCGAGAAAGCCGGAAAACGCGGGTCGCATCCAGCACCCCCATCACGATAATCAGCACGGGCAACGTGACGGGCATTACCGAAAGCACCACAAGCGCGGAAATCAGCGAGGGGATCGACATCATCAAATCGACCACACGGCTGAGCACTTGATCCACCCAACC
>CALEMZ010000385.1 GCA_937910975.1 uncultured Pseudorhodobacter sp.
GTACTTGTGTGGTCAAACCCTCCGAGGTGACGCCTTCAACCACCGCCATGCTGGCTGAAATGCTGGTCGAAGCAGGGTTGCCTGCGGGCGTGTGCAATATTGTGCTGGGTTTTGGTAATCCGGTCGGCAGCCTGATGACCTCTCATCCAGAGGTGGACATGGTAACCTTTACGGGCTCCACCGCTGTGGGCAAGCAAATCACCAAATCTGCGGGCGAGACGCTGAAAAAGGTGGCGCTGGAGCTTGGAGGCAAGAACCCGCAGGTAATTTTTCCTGACGCCGATCTGAAAGGTGCTGCCGATGCGGTGACCTTTGGCATCTATTTCAACGTCGGCCAGTGCTGCAATTCCACAAGCCGGATCATCGTGCACGAAGATATAGTCGATGAGTTTGTGGCGCGGGTCGTTGCCCTTTCCAAGCAGGTCGCGTTTGGCAACCCGATGCACGAGGACACCCAAGTCGGTGCCATCGTGACCGCCGAACACAGCGCGAAGATCGATGCCTATGTGAAAGAAGCAGTCTTGGCGGGGGCCGAGGTTTGCCTAGGCGGCGGCAGCTTGACAGTTTCGGGGGTGGGAGACCAATTTTACCAACCCACAGTGATCAAAGGGGTTACCCCGGAGATGGCCATCGCCCGCGAAGAAGTGTTTGGCCCGGTCCTGTCGGTGTTGACGTTCAAGACCCTGGATGAGGCAATCCAGCTAACCAATGACTCAACTTATGGGCTTTCGGCGGGGGTGTGGAGCGAGAATGTTCATACCTGCTTGGACTTCGCCCGCCGCGCGCAAGCCGGTACCATTTGGACCAACACATGGATGGACGGCTTTCCCGAGCTGACATTCGGCGGAATGAAACAATCAGGCCAGGGCCGCGAGATCGGTTCTTATGGCTTTGAAGAATTCCTTGAGGTGAAATCGCTCGTCATGCGTATTGGGCGCACGCGCGCACCTTGGGTGAAGACCCCTTCGACAGGAATGTCGACGGACTGATCTGTAAACAACGCTAACCTGGGAGGATATCTTATGCGTGGTTTCTGTGGAAAGAAAATGAGCGTGGTTTTGGCCCTTATGGCTTCGACCACCATGGCACAGGCCGAAGACGTCGAAGTTCTGCACTGGTGGACTTCTGGCGGTGAGGCGGCAGCCCTTGGGGTGCTGAAAGACAATTTGGCAAGCCAAGGTATCGGCTGGGTTGATATGCCTGTTTCAGGTGGTGGTGGCGAAGCTGCAATGACAACGCTGCGCGCCCGCGTCACCGCTGGCAACGCGCCTACTGCCGTGCAGATGCTTGGTTTCGACATTCAGGATTGGGCCGCCGAGGGCGCTCTGGGTAATCTTGACGCTGTCGCAGCTGCCGAAGGCTGGGACGCGGTTGTTCCCGGCGCGCTGCAAGCCTTCTCAAAATACGATGGCCATTGGATTGCGGCACCTGTGAACGTGCATTCGACCAACTGGGTCTGGGCAAACAAGTCTATTCTTGACGGCTTGGGCATTGCGCAACCAAAAACCTGGGACGAATTCGTAGCGGCCATGACGGCTGTCAAGGATTCCGGCAAGGTAGCGCTCGCGCATGGTGGTCAGGCCTGGCAGGACGCCACAGTATTTGACGGTGTAGTGCTTTCGGTTGGCGGCACTGATTTCTATAAGGCCGCTTTTGTCGATCTGGACCCAGCAGCCCTTGGTGGCGAACAGATGGTCGAAGCTTTCCGCCGTATGGAAATTCTGCGCTCTTTCGCTGACGACAACTTCTCGGGCCGCGATTGGAACCTTGCTTCGGCTATGGTGATCAATGGTGAGGCCGCGTTCCAGATCATGGGCGACTGGGCCAAAGGCGAGTTCCTCAACGCAGGTAAAGTGCCGGGGCAAGACTTCCTGTGCTTCCGTGTACCCGGCTCGGAAGGCACTGTAAGCTTCAACTCTGACCAGTTTGCCATGTTCAATGTGGCCTCGGAGGGCGCTAAAGCTGCGCAGGCAACGATGGCAGCGGATATCATGTCGCCTGCGTTCCAGTCGGCGTTCAACGTGGTCAAGGGTTCGGTTCCTGCGCGTACCGATGTGCCTAACGACGCCTTCGATGCCTGTGGCAAACAAGGCATGGCCGATCTGGCAGCCGCGTCGGCAGCCGGAAAGCTGGTTGGTTCCATGGCACACGGCCACGCCAACCGCGCTGCGGTCAAGAATGCAATCTATGATGTGGTGACTGCTGCGTTTAATGGTGAATATGATGCTGCGAAAGCGGCAAATGAGCTTGTGAGTGCAGTCGAAGCGGCCAAGTGAGGCCTTCGGGAAGGCGGGGTTTCCTCTGCCTTCCCACCCTTTCTGTCGGCGGCCTGTGCCGCCCCCGTTCATCTATCATAATATAAGCTGCGCCGCCCGCGCAGGTCAGGAGGAGCCATGGCGCATTCCGCCCAACAGGTGGATATTCGCACCCGACTTCAGGACTTGATACCCAAGCTTGTCCTGTCCCCGTCGATTGCTGCGATTCTGGTATTTGTTTATGGCTTCATAGCCTTTACAATCTTTCTGAGCTTTACTGACTCCAAGATGCTTCCCAGCTATGATCTGGTCGGTTTTGAAAACTATGCCAAGCTCTGGAACCTCTCGGCTTGGTGGACGGCGGTGGCAAACCTTGCCATCTTTGCCTCCCTTTACATAGTGATTTGCACGGCAATCGGGCTGACTCTGGCGATCTTACTTGATCAAAAAATCAGGGGCGAGGGTATGCTGCGACCGATCTACCTGTATCCGATGGCGCTTTCGTTCATCGTCACGGGTACGGCGTGGAAATGGTTCCTTGATCCTGGCATCGGCCTTGAAAACACCATGCACCTTTGGGGCTGGGAGAGCTTTGAATTCGGCTGGATTAAAGATCGTAATATGGCGATCTATACCATCGTGATCGCCGCTGTCTGGCAAACATCCGGCTTTGTTATGGCGATGTTCCTGGCCGGCCTGCGCGGCATTGATAATGAGATATTGAAAGCTGCCCAGATCGACGGTGCCTCAAACTGGCAACTATACCGGCGTATTGTAATTCCGATGCTGCGGCCCGCGTTTATGTCCGCTTTCGTCATCCTCAGCCACCTTGCCGTTAAATCCTATGACCTTGTGGTGGCGCTTACTGGCGGTGGTCCGGGGCGGGCGACTGAACTGCCCGCGACCTTCATGTATTCCTACACCTTCACGCGCAACTCGATGGGCATCGGCGCTTCTTCGGCGGTGATCATGCTGATGACCATCGCGGCGATCATGACACCCTACCTTTATGCCGAACTGAGGGAGAAGAAGTGATGTCTGGAGTTAGCCAAGACACAGCGGTGCGCACGAGCGCTGTCACTCGAACCTTCATCTATGTCGTGCTGTTGCTCTTTGCGCTTTTTTACCTGCTGCCGTTCTTCGTCATGTTGGTAAACTCGTTGAAACCTTTATCGGAAATCACCGGCGGCAACATGATGGCCCTGCCGCAAGAGTGGACAATTGCACCCTGGCTCTCGGCTTGGTCGACGGCGCAGATTGGGGTCGAACCAACGGGGTTGAAGCCCTACTTTATGAATTCGATCCTGATGGTCGTGCCTGCGGTGGCTATCTCTACCGTCTTTGGTGCGCTGAACGGCTATGTGCTTACAAAATGGCGTTTTCGCGGGGACTCGATCCTGTTCGGGCTGATGTTGTTTTCTTGCTTCATCCCGTTCCAGATTGTGCTTATCCCGATGGCGATGGTGCTGGGCAAGATCGGGTTGGCGGGATCGGTTTCGGGGTTGGTGCTGGTGCATGTGGTCTATGGCATTGGCTTCACCACACTTTACTTCCGCAACTACTATGCCTCCTTCCCGACTGAGCTGGTGCGCGCGGCGATGATCGACGGGGCTGGATTTTTCCGAATCTTCTGGCGGATCATGCTGCCCGTCTCTGGCCCGATCGCCGTGGTATCGGTCATCTGGCAGTTCACGAATATATGGAACGACTTCCTGTTCGGGGCCTCTTTCGGCGGGCAAAGCCAGCCGATGACAGTGGCGCTAAACAACCTCGTCCAATCCTCAACGGGCGTAAAAGAATATAACGTCCATTTTGCAGGCGCGATCCTTGCCGCGCTTCCCACGCTGTTCGTTTACATCGTAGCCGGACGTTATTTTGTTCGCGGTCTGATGGCCGGCTCCGTGAAAGGATAAGATCATGGGTTTTCTTGATATCAAAAAAGTTACCAAATCCTATGGTAACGTCAAAGTCTTGCACGAGGTGGATATCGAGGTCCAGGAAGGCGAGTTTCTGGTCCTTGTTGGCCCCTCTGGCTGTGGCAAGTCCACGCTTTTGAACATGATTGCGGGGCTGG
>CALEMZ010000386.1 GCA_937910975.1 uncultured Pseudorhodobacter sp.
CCGCCGCCGATTCCAGCCGCAAATCCAGCTCGCCCTGCACCACGCCATCAAAATGTGTAACCACATCCATGGGCCGCAGCCGGCGGGAGGCCGGTGATATAAACTCAATCACGCTGGCGGCGAAATAAAACGTATCAATGTCTTTGCGAAAGGCCCGCTCAATCCCTGGCCGCAACACCTTTACGGCGACATCGGCACCTGTATCCAACAAGCGGGCGCGATGCACCTGCGCGATTGAGGCCGCAGCGACCGGGTCGGAGAACTCCGAAAACATCTGATCGACGGGCATCCCCAACTCAGCCGCAATCATCTCTTTGGCCACCGAAACCGGGAAGGGCGGCAACTTGTCTTGCAGGTATTTAAGCTGCAACGCCAGTTCATCGCCCACCACATCGGGCCGCGTGCTTAGAATCTGGCCGAATTTGATATAGGCCGGGCCCAGTGCTGTCAGCGCCCGTGTGGCCGGAGGCAAGCTCGGATCGCCTTTCAGCCCCAGCCATTTGAACGGCCAGCCAAGCACCCGCGCCAGAACGCGCAAACGCGGCGGGGCCTCAAACGCCTCCAGCACCACGCCAATTGCGCCCGTGCGTTCAAAGGTGGCCAGCGTGCGCACCAGCCGAATGATGTTATGCGGCCCGCGCACTTACAGTTTCCAACCGGAATGCAAGGCCGCGACGCCCATGGTCAGATTGCGGTATTTCACCTGTTCAAACCCAGCCTCGCGGATCATTGCGGCAAAAGCCTCCTGATCCGGGAATTTCCGAATGCTTTCCACCAGATACTGATAGCTGTCGCGGTCATTCGCAATCATTTGCCCCATCACCGGGATCACATTGAAGGAATAGAGGTCATAGGCCTTTTGCATTGCCGGGTTCGGCAATTGGCTGAATTCCAGCACCATCAACCGCCCGCCGGGGCGCAGCACACGGTAAGCCTCGCGCAGCGCATCGCCAATCCGGGTGACATTTCGAATACCAAAGGAAATCGTGTAAACGTCAAAACTGTTGGCCGCGAAAGGCAGGGCCATCGCATCGCCCACCACCCAGTCCAACGCATCTGCCATGCTGGAAGCTTCTGCACGCTGGCGACCCTCGACCAACATGCCTTCGGTCAGATCACAAACCGTGGCATGCGCCCCCGGCGCACGTTTCAAAAAGCGGAACGAAACATCCCCCGTCCCGCCAGCCACATCCAGCAACTTCTGGCCCGACCGTGGGGCAAGCCAATCCATCATCGCATCTTTCCAGATCCGGTGGATCCCGAACGACATGGCGTCATTCATCACGTCATATTTGCTGGCCACCTTGGTGAACACGCCATGGACCATCCCGGCCTTGGCGCCTTCATCAACGGTCTGAAAGCCGAAATGCGTGGTCTTTTCGCTGTCTTCGGTCATCGCAAGCTTCGCCCTGTTCTTGTTGCCTTCGGGATATACTGAAGTGGCCGATAGTAAAACCATTTAGTACCGCAAAGCCCTGCGGCCAAAGGCCCGTCTGGCGTACGCCCCCACCTCGCGCCCTCCTGTTCTTATTGCAGGCATCAATGGCGCCGGGCAATACGATCTTATCCTGCGTTTCGGCAAAGCCGATGGCAGGTTGCCGAAATGCCTTGTGGGCATCCAAGGTTTCCTTACCTTGCGCCAGCAAAACCCTTGCAAGGAATGTCATCTGCCATGCCAGAGCTGCCCGAAGTTGAAACCGTCCGTCGTGGGATGGAGCCTGTGATGACCGGGCGCACCATCGCCGCCGCCGCTATCAACCGCCCCGATTTGCGCTGGCCATTTCCGCCGCGCATGGCCGAACGCCTGACGGGCGCGCGGGTCTTGGGCCTGCGCCGACGCTCCAAATACATTCTGGCCGATCTCTCTACGGGGGAATCACTGCTTATCCATCTTGGCATGTCGGGCCGCATCCTGATTTCTGGCACGACCGTGGGCGCGTTTCATCATGACCACCCGGCCCCCGCCAAACACGATCATGTTGTTCTAGATATGGAAGGCGGCGCGCGTATTACTTTTAACGACGCCCGCCGCTTTGGCGCGATGGACCTGCTGGAAACGGCGCTTGGGGATGCCCACCCTTTGCTTGCCAACATCGGCCCGGAACCCTTTGGCAACAGTTTCAACGAAACCTATCTGACGGCCCGGCTCAAGGGCCGCGCCACACCGATCAAATCCGCGCTTCTGGATCAAAGCGTCGTGGCGGGCTTGGGGAATATCTATGTCTGTGAAGTACTTTACCGCGCGGGCCTGCACCCCGCTCGCCCCGCAGGAAAACTTTCCGCCAAGGCCGTGGCAAACCTCGTCCCCATCATCCGTGAGGTACTGGCAGAAGCGATCGAGTCCGGCGGCTCTTCCTTGCGCGATTACCGTCAGGCTGATGGTGAACTGGGGTATTTCCAGCACCGTTTCCGCACCTATGGTCGCGAGGGAGAGGCCTGCACGACCCCCGGCTGCACCGCCACAATCGCGCGCATCGTGCAATCGGGCCGTTCCTCCTTCTTCTGCCCCTCTTGCCAGAGATGACTTGATCCTGCGTCCAGCCCTGTTACAGAGTCGCCCTCAAGAATAAGTCAAAGGAAGCTCAGATGGCCTATGAAACACTGATCGTCGAGATCGAGGATTATATCGCCCTGATTCGCCTGAACCGCCCCGAGGCGCTCAACGCACTCAACAGCAAGATGTTGGCGGAGCTGACAACCGTGCTGCAAGCGGCCGATGCCAATGACAAAGTGCGCTGCATCGTCATCACCGGCTCTGAAAAGGCTTTTGCCGCCGGGGCCGATATCAAGGAAATGGCCGAACAAAGCTTCGTCGACGTTTACACTTCGAATCTTTTTGGCGGTATTTCTGACACCATGCTGGAGGTCCGCAAACCCATCATTGCCGCCGTGTCCGGCTATGCTTTGGGCGGCGGCTGTGAACTGGCAATGTGCTGCGATTTCATCATCGCCGCCGACACCGCCAAATTCGGCCAACCCGAAATCAACCTTGGCGTGATCGCAGGTTTCGGCGGCAGCCAGCGCCTGACCCGCTTTGTCGGCAAGTCAAAATCCATGGATCTGCACCTGACCGGGCGCAACATGGACGCCGCCGAGGCAGAGCGCTGCGGGCTTGTCTCGCGCGTAGTACCAGCGAAAAACCTGATCGAGGAGGCTAAGAAAGCCGCCACCAAGATTACTGAGAAATCCATGATCACGGCGATGGCCGCCAAAGAAGCCGTAAACCGTTCCTATGAAACCACGCTGCGTGAAGGCCTTTTGTTTGAACGCCGCCTCTTCCACTCCCTCTTTGCGACTGAAGATCAGAAAGAGGGCATGGCGGCATTTCTTGAGAAGCGCACGCCACAGTTCCGCGACCGTTAGAGCAAAATTCCGAAGAACGTTTTGCTATTCACATTTCGCGGCGCTTCCCTTATACGCCGCGATTGAAATGCGTGTGGGCCCGCTTAGGCAAGAATCAATTCCGCTGATATGGGCGGAAGTCTTGGGTCTATTGTGCAAAACGAAACACAGATGACCCAGACGATAGGAATTCCGACCCATGGCTAATACGTCCCAATCCAAAAAACGCGCCCGTCAATCCGAAGCCCGCTATGACGTGAACAAAGCGCGCCGTTCGCGCATCCGTACTTTTTTGCGCAAAGTTGAAGAAGCCATCGCATCGGGTGATCCGGCCGTAGCCGCCGCAGCCCTTCGCGCAGCACAGCCGGAATTGGCCCGTGGCGTGACAAAAGGCGTTTTGCACAAGAACACCGTGTCGCGCAAAATCTCG
>CALEMZ010000387.1 GCA_937910975.1 uncultured Pseudorhodobacter sp.
ATTAGTGGCCTTAGGCGCCAATTTGCCGCGTGACCTGGGGGCAACTCGGCGATCTCCCGCCGATACTGTGTTGCAAGCGTTGCAAGATATCACGGCCTTGGGGTTGACCCTCGTGGCCAAAAGCGCGCTTTACGCATCCCCTTGCTTTCCGGCAGGGGCAGGGCCCGATTATATCAACTCCGTTGCCGCCTTTACGGAGGATGACGAGCATACCCCCGATCAGATATTGAACCTTTTGCACCGCGTGGAGGCCGCGCATGGCCGCCAGCGCAGTACGCGTTGGGCTGGACGGGTGCTGGATCTTGATCTGTTGGCGATGGGGGATCAGGTGTTGCCCGATGCGCAGACCTTCCACTTTTGGCGTGATCTTGCTCCCGATCAGCAAGCACAGCGCACTCCCGATCAGTTAATCTTGCCACATTCCCGGCTGGCGGATCGCGCCTTTGTGCTGGTGCCGCTTGCCGAAATCGCGCCAGATTGGCGGCACCCCGTTTTGGGGCTGACGGCTACAGCCCTGCGCGATGCCCTGCCCGCCACCGACCTGGCCGCCATTTGCCCGTTGGACACTTGAACCAGACAGCCCGTCGAACGGCGATTCGCGGCACCATCGCCAAATCCGCCTCAAATCACGGCAATTTGTCGTCTTCTACGGCCAAACGCTTGGGATAAGGAGCTTGTCAAGGGTTTTGCCAAGCCCTACATAGGCCATTCCTAAACTCAAATCTGAAAGGGTGTCTCCATGGCCCGCGTCACGGTTGAAGATTGCGTCGATAAAGTACCGAATCGGTTTGAGCTGGTTATGCTTGCCGCCCATCGCGCGCGTGAGATCCAGGCTGGTTCTCCGCTGACGGTCGAACGCGACAATGACAAGAACCCTGTCGTCTCGCTGCGCGAAATCGCGGAGGAAACCCAGCTTGCCGACCACCTGCGCGAGCGGATGATCGAAAGCCATCAAACCCAGATCGAGGTTGATGAACCGGAAGAAGACCAGATGGCGCTTCTCATGGGCGGAGAGATGGACCGCCCGGCCACCGACGATATGTCGGAAGAGCGCCTTCTACGTGCATTGATGGAAGCCCAGGGCGCCAATTAAGGCGCGCTTGCGAAGGCGAAACCGCCGAAATAGGATGTGGCGAGGATGATCGACGTCGAAGACCTGATCGCTCTCGTCCACAACTACAACCCCCGCACGAATGCCGACCTGATCCGTAAGGCCTATGCCTATGGCATGCGTGTGCATGAGGGCCAGTTTCGCCATTCGGGGGAGCCGTATTTCTCTCACCCCGTTGCCGTTGCCGCGATCCTGACAGAACAACGTTTGGACGATGCCACCATCATCACCGCCCTTTTGCACGACACGATCGAGGATACCAAAGCCACCTATTCCGAAGTGACCGCGCTGTTTGGCGAAGAGGTGGGCGAGTTGGTCGATGGCGTGACCAAGCTGACCAACCTGCAACTTTCCTCCACCCAATCCAAACAGGCCGAAAACTTCCGCAAACTATTCATGGCCATGTCCAAGGATTTGCGGGTAATTCTGGTCAAGCTTGCAGACCGTCTGCACAACATGCGCACGATTAAATCCATGCGCCACGAAAAGCAGGCGCAAAAGGCGCGGGAGACGATGGAAATCTATGCGCCGCTGGCAGGCCGCATGGGCATGCAATGGATGCGCGAAGAGCTGGAAGACCTCGCCTTCCGCGTGCTCAACCCCGAGGCGCGCAATTCCATCATTCGCCGCTTTATCACCTTGCAGCGCGAGGCGGGCGATGTTGTCTACAAGATCACCGCCGATATCCGCACCGAGCTGGACAAGGCTGAGATTGACGCGGATGTCTATGGGCGCGCCAAAAAGCCCTATTCCGTTTGGCGCAAAATGCAGGAGAAAGAGCTGTCTTTCTCCCGCCTGTCGGATATCTACGGCTTTCGCATCATCACTCGATCCGAGGCTGATTGTTACCGTGCCCTTGGTGTGATCCACCAGCGATGGCGCGCGGTGCCGGGGCGTTTCAAGGATCACATCAGCCAGCCCAAGACCAACGGCTATCGCTCCATCCACACCACGGTGTCAGGGCGTGATGGCAAGCGGGTCGAAGTGCAGATCCGTACCCGTCAGATGCATGAAGTGGCCGAGGCAGGCGTGGCTGCTCATTGGTCTTACCGCGAAGGTGTGCGCGCCAATAACCCCTTTGCCGTCGATCCGGCGAGATGGGTGGCACGGCTGACCGAAAACATTGATGAAGATGATCACGACGAATTCATGGAGAACGTGCGGCTCGAAATGTATACCGATCAGGTGTTCTGTTTCACGCCCAAAGGCGATGTTGTGCAATTGCCGCGCGGGGCCACCCCGCTTGATTACGCCTATTCCATTCACACCCGCATTGGTAATTCCACTGTTTCGGCTAAGGTAGATGGCATCCGCGTGCCGCTCTGGACCCGGCTCAAAAACGGCCAATCTGTGGATATTATCACCGCCGAAGGCCAACGCCCGCAGGCCAGCTGGATAGAGATCGTCACCACAGGCCGTGCCAAAGCCGCGATTCGGCGCTCCTTGCGCGAAGAGGATCGAGGGCGATTTGTGAAACTTGGCCGCGAACTGGCGCGCGGAGCCTTCGATCACGTCGGGCGCAAAGCCACGGACAAGGCCCTGCGAACTGCCGCGCGGATGCTGGGGCTGGCCGATGAAATTGACCTGCTCGCGCGGCTCGGCTCTGCCGAACTTACCGTGCGTCGGGTGCTGGAAACGCTTTACCCTGAGCTGACCCAAGCTTCGGGGGATGTGGTCGACTCTCGGCGCCCCCTTGTGGGGCTGGGGGATGATCAAAGCTTCCGCCGCGCTGAATGCTGCTTGCCGGTGCCGGGCGAGCGCATCGTTGGCATCACTTATCGCGGGCAGGGCGTCGTGGTCCACGCTATCGACTGCCCTGCGCTGGAGGAGTTGGAGGACCAACCCGAACGCTGGGTCGATCTTAATTGGCATGCGGGGCGTCACGCCCCGGTCAATACCGTCAAGCTCGATGTAACGATTTCCAATGATGCGGGCGTCCTTGGGCGCATCTGTACCTTGATTGGCGAACAAAAAGCCAATATCTCCGACCTGCAATTTGTTGACCGCAAACCAGATTTCTACCGTTTGCTGATTGACGTTGATTTGCGGGACCTAGAGCATCTGCATATGATCATGACAGCACTCGAAGCCGAGACGGATGTGGCCGAAGTCAGCCGCCATCGTGATGCTCGGCGCAAGCCCTGATCAAATAGAGGAAACGGCGGGGCATGGTATTCAAACGACGCAATAAACGGTCATGGCTGCGCATCTTTGCCGAGGCGCTCTGGCCGAAGGGGGGCTGGAACCGCGCGGCGATCTATATGAAGCACCGCCTGCGCCGCCTGCCAGATGTGCCGCATCGCATCGCGCGCGGTATCTTTGCCGGGATCTTCGTCTCGTTCTCGCCGCTCTTTGGCCTGCATTTCACCGCAGCCGCTCTGCTTGCTTGGATTATGCGGGGCAATATCCTCGCTGCGCTCATGGCGACCTTTGTCGGCAACCCCATAACCTTCCCTTTCATTGCCGCCTTCGGAGTGGAGTTGGGCAACTGGTTGCTGGGCCATCCCGGTGTTATGTCGCCTCTGGAGATCTTTTCCGACTTTGGGCAGGCGGGCGCCGAATTTTGGTACAACATCACCTCACTTTTCACAGGTGAGGTGGTGCATTGGGATCGACTGCACCGCTTTTTCTTCCGCGTCTATCTGCCTTATCTGGTGGGCGGCATCTTGCCGGGCCTGGTGGGCGCAATTGCTGGCTATTACATCAGCCTGCCGATCATCATCGCCTATCAGAACCGCCGCAAGAAAAAGCTGCGCGACCGACTCGCCAAACGTCTTGCTGATCTGGGAGGCGGTGCGGCCAAGATTGAGGGCGCAGCACCAAAGGCCGAAACGAACAATGCGTCTGGGGATGACGTGGCCCAAACAAAGGGCTAATGTGCCGCGCAAAGCCTATTTGATTACGGTAGGAACTTAAGAAGGACAGTGGCATGAAACCCTTGGGGCGGCTCCGGCTCGGCATTAACATCGACCATGTGGCGACCATTCGCAACGCTCGTGGCGGCGCGCTGCCCGATCCCTTGCGCGCGGCCCTTCTGGCCGAGGCGGCGGGGGCCGATGGGATCACCGCCCATCTGCGTGAAGATCGCCGCCATATCCGTGATGCCGATGTCGAGGCGTTGATGGCAGGTCTCTCGGTCCCGCTCAATTTCGAATTTGCCGCCACAGCGGAGATGCAGGCCATTGCGCTGCACCACAAACCGCATGCCGTTTGCCTCGTCCCCGAAAAGCGCGAAGAACGGACAACCGAGGGCGGGCTGGATGTGGCGGGTGACGCGAAACGTCTCGCTGAATTTGTTGCGCCTTTGCGCGATGCGGGCTGCCGGGTCTCGATGTTCATCGGACATGAGCCGTGCCAGATTGAGGCATCGGCCAAAATAGGTGCTGACGTGGTTGAGTTGCACACAGGCCATTATTGCGATCTGCGTTCAGCAGGTGAAGACGCTGCCGCCGCTGTGGAGCTGGAGGCCCTGCGCAAAGGCGCGAGCCTCGCCCATAGCCTAGGGCTGGAGGTGCATTTGGGTCACGGGCTGGACTATGAAACGGCCGCTGATGTTGCGACTTTCCCTGAAGTGATGGAGCTCAATATCGGCCATTACCTGATCGGCGAAGCGTTGTTTCGTGGCCTTGGCCCCGCGATTGAGGAAATGCGCCGCAGGATAGATATTGCACGGGCCGCCATTGCTTGAAACGGCGGCCCTGTACTTTATTCAGTAACGGTCAGTACCGTCCACATGCCGCCGATGTAATGGCCTGGAATGTTACAATACAAAAGATAAAGACCGGGCTTCATGTCTAGGCCCAGGCTACCTGCGGCGCCGGGATCCAGTTCGGCCACTTCGCCCAGATGCCCGGCTGCATCTTCATCAATTTTAAACTCATCGGCCAGATAGGGCAGCACATCTTCGGTTGAGGTGATGGCTGTCACCACCATTTCATGGATGATATCTTTGGAATCATTGGTCACGTTAAATGTGATCATCCCGGCAGGCACACTTGCCTCACTCAGGCCGATCCCCATCATTGCCATGGGCATGTCGCCGCCCATCATCCCCTTGCTCATGCCAAAATTATGCTGGTCATCCATCATCACAGAATCCGCTCCCCTGTCCCACAGGGATACCGTGATCGTGCTGTTTGCCAAAGCCGTGCCAGCACCGCAGAACGTCCAGAATACGGCACCGGCAAGGCTTAAGGTAGTGCGTGAAAAGACGGTCATGATTGTGTTCCATTTTTTGCGGGGCTCATTCGCCTCGGTGGAAAGTTGCGCCGTAATTTCCACATAGTCGCTGATCTGCATCAATCGTGCCTTCACACTGCTGTGATGCGCCCGCGCAGGCTGGACAGCGCCGCCCCGTGCCATTACTTTCGCGCAGCAGGTAAAAATCATGCGGGCCTGGGGCGCGCAAAAGAAAAGCAGGATAGGCGGCAATGATCCTCGGGATAGGCACCGATCTTGCGAATATCGAACGCATCGAAGCAACGCTGGCCCGTTTTGGAGACCGTTTCCGCAATCGTGTCTTTACGGATGCCGAACAGGCCAAGGCCGAAGCCCGCGCCCATGCCCCCGCCACCTATGCCAAGCGCTGGGCCGCGAAAGAGGCCTGTTCCAAGGCGCTGGGCACCGGTTTGCGTATGGGCATCGCATGGAAGGATATGGCGGTGTCCAACCTGCGCTCGGGTCAGCCGCAAATGCAACTTTCCGGCTGGGCCGCCGAACGGCTTGCAGCCATGACGCCGCCGGGCCATGAGGCGCTGATCCATGTCACCCTGACCGATGATCATCCATGGGCACAGGCCTTCGTGCTGATTGAGGCGCGGCCCTTGGCGACCCTGTCACCACAGCCCGCGCTCTGATCGGCCTTCAACCGCTTGACTCCCCGCGCGCCCACGCGCATGAAACCCCGCAAAGCAGAAAAAGGCAGTAATTATGGCCAGCACGTCGAAATCCGAAGGCGGTATCGTTGAGACAATCAAGACGATTGTCTATGCGCTCCTGATTGCAGGCATTTTTCGGACCCTTTTCTTTCAACCATTCTGGATTCCGTCCGGGTCGATGAAGGACACGTTGCTAATTGGCGATTTCTTGTTCGTCAACAAAATGGTTTATGGCTATTCCAAGCATTCGTGCCCGTTCTCCGTCTGCCCCGTTTCGGGACGCCTGTTATTTTCCGAGCCCGAGCGCGGTGATGTGGTGGTGTTCCGTCACCCTGTGAATGGGTCGGATTTCATCAAACGGCTGATCGGCCTGCCGGGCGATACCGTGCAGATGCGCGATGGCAAGATCATACTCAATGGCACTGAAGTGCCGCAGAACCCCATCAGCCCGTTTGTGGAAACCTACGTGCGCCAAGGCCCGATGGGCCACCTGCCGCGCTGCGAAAACTCGGCCGGGGCTGTGGGCGTGGGCGCAGATTGCATCAAGTCGCGCTTCACCGAG
>CALEMZ010000388.1 GCA_937910975.1 uncultured Pseudorhodobacter sp.
ATCAGATCCGCCGATCCCAATATTGACAATATCCGTATAGGCCCCTCCCTGCCCCACGATCCGGCCCTCGCGGATATCACGGGCAAAGGTAACCATGCGGGCATAGGTGGCGCGCACCGGAGGCATCACATTTTGCCCATCCACATGCACCGCCGCGTTCAGATTGCGCAAAGCGGTGTGCAAAACCGCACGGCCTTCGGTCTCATTAATCTTGGCCCCCGAAAACATCGCCTCGCGCTTGCCTGCAACATCAGCCGCGCTCACCAGATCAAGCAGGAGGCCAAGGGCGCGCGCGTCAATCGTGGTTTTGGAGAAATCAAACAGCATCTCGCCCTTCCGGGCCGAGAATTCGGCCGCGCGGACCGGGTTTTCCAGCATGACAGCGATCTTGCTATCGGCAATGGTTGCGTGATGCGCGCGAAGCGCCTGCCAGTGCTGCTTCACGCGCTCACTCCGCCCAATGGATTGTTGCACCGGCCAGAACGACCCGGACCGGGGCCTCAAGCTCCGGCAAATTGGCTGCGCGTTCAATGGCTTCGCGCTTGTCGGCCCCGGTGATCAGGATATGGGTATGTATGGCCCCACGCAGCACCGGCCCTGTCAGGGTGATCCGCGGCTCTCCGGCGTCCGTAGCGCGCATCGGCAACAGGGGTGGCGCATCAGGGGCCAAGGCCTCGGCCAGCAGGTCAGCGCCGGGGAACAGCGAGGCCGTGTGCATATCCGCCCCCATACCCAGTAAAAGCACCGAGATTGGCAGATGTGGCGCGATCCCTGCCGAAAGCTGCTCCATCACATCCTCGGGTCGGTCCGCGGGCGCGTAAAGCGGGACAAGCTGCGCCGCCGCAGCTTTGCCTTGCAACAGGCGTTGCCGCAAAAGCCGCGTGTTGGAGCGCGGGCTGGCTTCATCGACCCAACGTTCATCGTTCAGAAAAACGGCAACATTCGCCCAGTCCAGATCCACCGCCGATAACAAATCAAACACCGGCCCCGGCGTGGAGCCACCGGGCACCGAAAGGCTCGCCCTGCCCTGCCCGCGCAAGGTCGTCCCCAGTTCGCCAGCGATCTTCCCGGCCAGTGACATCATCATCATTTCGCGGTCGGCATATTCGATCAGGTTCATTCCCGTATCTCCCGCCAGCGCCGCCCATCGCGGTGCATCAACATCAACGCATCTTCCGGCCCCGAAGATCCCGCATCATAGCCCTTGGGCTTATCGCTACGGGCTTCCCATCCTTGGATGATTGGGTCGGTCCAGGCCCAGGCGGCCTCCACCTCATCGCCGCGCATGAACAATGTCTGATTACCACGTATTACATCCATAATCAGCCGCTCATAGGCATCAGGAATATCCGCCCCATCTTCGCCCAAGGCCTCGGCAAAGCTCATGTCCAGCGGTACCTGCGTCAGGCGCATGCCGCCCGGTCCCGGTTCCTTGATCATCACCATCAGCTTCATACCCTCATTGGGCTGCAAGCGGATGATCAAAACATTTTCACGCCAACCTTCGGCATCATCAAAAATCGAATGCGGCGGCTCGCGGAAGGTGATCGCAATTTCGGATTCGCGCGCGCGCAACCGCTTGCCTGTGCGCAGGTAAAAGGGTGTGCCCTTCCAGCGCCAGTTCGAAATACTCACCTTCAACGCGATATAGCTTTCGGTTTTGCTGGCCCGGTTCTCGGCATGGTCCAGATAGCCGCCCTGCCCGTTCCCTGCCAGATATTGCCCCCGCACGATGTCTTCGGGCTTTACCGGATCCAGCGCACGGATCACCTTCAGCTTTTCATCCCGCACCGCGTCCGGGTCAAAGTGATAGGGCGGCTCCATCGCGATCAGGCACAAAAGCTGCATCATATGGTTTTGCACCATATCACGCATCGCGCCGGATTTGTCGTAATAGGCCCCGCGCCCGTCAACCGAAACGGTTTCGGCCACAGTGATCTGCACATGGTCGATATACTCAGATTTCCACAACGGCTCGAACAGAATATTGGCGAAACGCACTGCCATCAGGTTCTGTACCGTCTCTTTGCCCAAGTAATGGTCGATCCGGTAAATCTGCGTCTCAGTGAAATGCTGCGCCAAAACCGCATTCAGCGCCTTTGCAGAGGTAAGGTCGCGGCCAA
>CALEMZ010000389.1 GCA_937910975.1 uncultured Pseudorhodobacter sp.
TCATGGGGCGGCAAATGCCAGTCTATCGCTTTATCTGCTGCATCCTGAGTGGGACGGTGGCTAGTTATGATGACGTGTTGCGCCACCGCTGTAATAAACGTCGCTGTATCAACCCCGAGCATCTGGAAATGGGTTCACGAGGGGATAACCTTCAGGATGAGCGCAACTTCGCTGCCAATGGGGTAGACTATGGCTTGCTCTAGGCATGCCGTGGCACTAACCCACGCCAATCAGAAACCTCACCTCCCTCGGCACCCGTTACTGGCCATGTCGGGGCAGTGGGAGAAGAGGAAGGGTGGGGCAGGGGTTGCATCGCTTTTGGGAACAAGTCGCGCCGATCTTGACCGTCCAAAAGGGCAATAAACGAACCTTCGCAGCGTCTGGCGCCGGGGTTGCTGTGCGGGACAGAGCTGCCATTCGAATTGCCCCCGATTGGTTTAGGCAAAGGAGCCTGTAGCATAGTTGCCGGGCAGACTGTAACCGCAGCTAAACTCCAAAATGGTCATGGCCGAGTAAGATGAATGGGCAACTCAAGCGACCGAATATACAAAAATCTGAGCATGCAGCCTCGGTTCCGTCAGGAGGAAAGGGCGGAAAATGGGCGAGCACTCTACCAGTTGCCATTGCCCTGAAGCAGTAAGCTCATCCATCTTTGCTTTTAGACCCTGTTCGACAAAAGTTTCCGGTCTGACATTCAATATAATGCGCCCCTTAGGCCGAGTGATCCGAATGAATTCTTGGAGACAACTCGATGGGGCATGCCCAGGCCCAAGAGAGCCAAAGCACGTCACCGCGCCAAAGCTGTTGTCTTCCTCTGGGAATGGCTGCCCTAAATCGTGTTCAAAAAGCCGTTCGTAGACTTTCAATCGCTTTGCAGACTCCAGCATCTGGGGTGATATGTCAGCACCAACTATGCCTTTATATCCAAGGATAGAAAGTGCCTCCCCGACGAGACCAGTCCCGCACCCTGCATCAAGGAATCGGCCTTCGTCTCTTTGGACATGGCGAGCAAAGAATGCCGCACCGATCCCGGGAAGCCTATATCCGTTCCCAATGTTCTCAGCATCATAGCTTATAGCCCATTTATCATAGGCGGCGCGAGCCCCAGCGGAGTTACTCGCAGCATATACAGCCTCAAGCCCTTCGGTATCGCCTGCCATTGCATTTATCCCTTCCGCAGTCAGGGAAAGATACACGAAACGGCTCCGGAAAGATACACAGGCTCGAGTGCCCCTTGGGGCTCAAACCTGCCGTTTGCCGCGCGATCCATGAACGGGAGGTATCGACTGGTTTCGCCGTAAGAGCGTCATGATTTCAAGCGGGAGAAGAGGAAGGGTAGGGAGGTCACCGTACTAGGGCAGCTACTGCCAAAGCCCGCTTCTGCGCCTCCTTATCCCCCGGTAGAAAAGGAAGGCCTTGGGGCAGCCTTTGGGGCAGCCCAAAAAACACTTTGTAAGCAAAAGATTGAGAGGTTTAACATTTCAACCACCTTAGGTGATTGGCTGGGGCGGTAGGATTCGAACCTACGGTACACGGTACCAAAAACCGATGCCTTACCACTTGGCCACGCCCCAACTGAGGCCGGTATTTAGCGAAGGCAGTCGCGGGCCGCAAGGGGCATTGCGCGAAAAAACGACAACGAAAAAATTAGAGGTAAAGACCCGTGTTGCGGCGCGGCCTGTCTGGCCTTAACAGGGTGAAATGCAGGTAGATGTAGCAATCATAGGGGCAGGGGCTGCGGGCCTGTTTTGTGCGGCAGAGGCTGCGCGTCGAGGCAAGCGTGTGCTTTTGCTCGAAAAAGGCACCATGCCGGGCGAAAAGATTCGCATCTCGGGCGGCGGTCGCTGCAACTTCACGAATCTCGGAATTGCTGCCGATCGCTACATCTCGCAAAATCCACGGTTCGCAATTTCGGCCCTGAAACGCTTCACGCAATGGGATTTTATTGCTCGCGTCGATGCTGCCGGAATTGCGTGGCATGAAAAGACGCTGGGCCAATTGTTTTGCGACGGATCGGCCAAACAGATCGTGGCGATGCTTACCAAAGACCTTGAAGAAAATTGTGCAACACTCTGGCTTAACACGGAAATATCAAATATCACGCGCGAGGAAGCAGGGTTCACACTTGCCACATCACGCGGCACCGTGCGCGCGCAAAAACTTGTCGTGGCCTGCGGCGGCAAATCCATTCCCAAGATGGGTGCCACCGGCTTTGGCTATAAGGTCGCCGAACAATTCGGCTTGCCCATCGTTGAGACCCGACCCGCCTTGGTTCCGCTTACCTTTGCAGAACAAGAGCTTGAACCGCTCAAATCCTTGGCCGGTGTTGCGGTAACGGGTTCTGTGGCCTGTGGCAAAACCCGCTTCGATGAAGCGATCTTGTTCACCCATCGCGGGCTTTCTGGGCCAGCCATTCTGCAAATTTCATCCTATTGGCGCGAGGGTCAGGCGGTCTCGGTCAATCTGGCAGGCGCAACTGATACCGCCGCGCATCTGCGCACGTTGCGCGGGCAGGCGGGGCGCATCGCCTTACGCACAGCATTGACGCAGTTTATGCCCGAACGGCTTGCGCGGCATATCGAAGATATAAGCGGCATCACCGGCAATCTCGCCGATCAGTCCAATGCCACGATCGAGCGCATCGCGGCACTGGTGCATGATTGGCAAATGCGCCCGGTGGGCACCGAAGGTTATCGCACTGCCGAAGTTACTTTGGGCGGAGTCGATACCAATGCCCTGGACGCCCGCACGATGGAGGCCAAATCTATAGTAGGACTTTACTTTATAGGTGAGGTTGTTGACGTAACCGGTTGGCTTGGCGGGTATAATTTCCAATGGGCTTGGTCATCCGGCTGGGCGGCAGGGCAAGCAGTTTAACCTGTAAAGGCGCTATGTCGCCCCGCATCGAATTATCCTATAATCAATATTATGTAATATATCTTGATGTATATCCCCTTGAATATTGCCCCAACCCCGTTCCATTATTTCAAGCACATACAAAGGAAAAGGAAACAGCATGGCCATCACCATCCGCCAGCCGCGCCAAACTGACCGCGCCGCATGGGACGCGCTTTATCAAGGCTACGCGGCCTTTTATAAAACTGCGCAGACTGCGGCGATGCGCGATACCGTCTGGTCTTGGTTGATGGATGATAGCACACAGGTTTACGGGCTTGTCGCCGAGGATAACAACGGCGCACTTTTGGGCCTTGCCCATTACCGGCCCTTCGCGCGGCCGCTTTCAGCATCTACCGGTGGCTTTCTTGATGATTTATTTGTCTCGCCCGATGCACGCGGCCAAAATATTTCTGACGCGCTGATCACGGCCCTGCGTGACGAAGGCAAGCGCCGTGGCTGGTCCATGATCCGGTGGATTACCGCCGAAGACAATTATCGCGCGCGCGCTGTCTATGATCGGCTGGCCGAAAAGACCAAATGGGCGACCTATGACATCAAGCTTGGAACCTGATGAGGCGGGTAACATCCACTTATATCGCCTCCCTGCCCCGAAAATCACACCCAAACACATTCAAACCTTGCAATGTGAGGTAATCCCTATACATAAGCCGCAACCCAATGCCCTAAAC
>CALEMZ010000390.1 GCA_937910975.1 uncultured Pseudorhodobacter sp.
ATAACATCCCGGCAGAGGATAAGATCCTCTACACCACCGGCAGGCTCACTTCGGAAATGGTCATCAAGACCGCGCTGATGGGCATCCCTGTCCTCGCCTCCCGCTCTGGTTTTACTGCTTGGGGGGTGGAAATCGCACGGCAGGTTGGCCTCACGCTTATCGGCCGGATGCGCGGCCAACGCTTCATCTGCCTTTCGGGCGAAGATCGCCTGATCCGCGACGCCGACCCCGCAGCCCAAGCCGATGAAGGGCGCAAACACGGGCGCAAAGGCGGCAAGGATGACTAAACTCCCCGGCGTGATCCTCGCAGGCGGCAAAGCCACTCGCATGGGCGGCGGCGATAAAGGCCTGCGCATGGTGGCGGGCCAACGGTTGATAGATCACGTCATCACCCGGCTTTCGGCCCAATGCGCGTCGCTTGCCATCAACGCCAATGGCGACCCGGCACGGTGGGCCGAATTCGGTCTGCCCATCCTGCCCGACAGCCTGCCCGATCATCCCGGCCCTTTGGCGGGCGTTCTTGCGGGCCTTGATTGGGCCGCCACACTCGGCGCTCCCGCCATCATCACCGCCGCCGCCGACACGCCATTTTTCCCGCCCGATCTTACCGCGCGGTTGCAAGCCAACGCAGGCCCTTCCGGCCTCTGCCTTGCAGCCAGCCCGGATGAAACCGGCCGCATGCAGCGCCAGCCCACCTTCGGCCTCTGGCCCGTCGCCCTGCGCGATGACCTGCGCGCGGCCCTGCAAGGGGGCTTGCGCAAAATCGTCATCTGGACGCAAAGCCATAATGCGGGTCTCGCCACATTTCCCAGCCAACCCTTCGATCCCTTCTTCAACATCAACACGCCCGAAGATATCACCGCCGCCGAAACCCTGATGAGGAACGCATGAAGGTCTACGGCGTCACTGGCTGGAAGAACGCAGGCAAAACCGGGCTGATGGAGCGTTTGGTGGCCGAGATCACCGCGCGCGGCTTCAGCGTCTCCACAATAAAACATGCGCATCACGCCACCGATATCGACCATGAGGGCCGCGACAGCTTTCGCCACCGTCAGGCAGGTGCGGCGCAGGTGCTCGTTTCCTCCCCCGTGCGTTGGGCACTGATGACCGAACTGCGCGAGGCACCCGAACCCAGCCTCGAAAGCCTCCTCGCCCGGCTGGACCCGGTAGATCTGGTGCTGATCGAAGGCTATAAATCCGCCCCCCACCCAAAGATTGAGGCGCATCGCTCGGAAACCGCCCGCCCGCTTATCGCTCCGCAAAACCCGACCATCCGTGCCGTGGCCTCCAACGCCACGCCAGATATCGCCTGCCCGCTGTTCCACCTCGATGATACCGGCGCCATCGCCGATTTCATTCTGGCTGAGGTGGGTTTGTGAGGTTTGGCAGCTTTGTGGTGGACGGGTCTGGAGACAATGATCGCGGCCCATTGCCAACCCAATATGCCATCTTGGCCGCATTCCAAGCCCGCCTGTCCGTCCAATGGCTTGAGACAGCGCAGAATGCAGGTAAACTGGCCACGTTGCTAGCCGGTGTGCCGCGCGCGCCCCGAGCGCGCGCAGAGAGGGGCCGGGTTTTGAGGAGGCGGACCGATGACAACTGAACCAAACCTAGTCCCCCCCCGCCTGCGCAATGATTGCTTTGCCATGCCGCAAGGCGTGGCATGGGTGCCGGTGGAGGAGGCGCTGGCCCGCCTACGCGCCGTGCTGTACCCGATTACCGCAACCGAAACCATCGCGCTGCACCAAGGCTTGGGCCGCGTCCTCGCCGATGATATGCAGGCCACCCGCGCCAACCCGCCACAGGCCAATTCCGCCGTGGATGGCTATGGCTTTGTCCATGCCGCAACGGGGACAGGCGTTTGTCAATTGCCGCTAGTTTCAGGCCGTGCTGCCGCTGGCCAACCGTTCACCGGGGCTGTGCCTGCCGGCCATGCCGTTCGCATCCTCACCGGCGCAATTTTGCCCGAAGGCGTCGATACCGTGGTGCTGGAAGAAGATTGCGCCATTTCCGCCACCGCCATTGCCTTTGACGGCCCGATCAAGCCGCGCGCCAATACCCGCCGCGCGGGCGAAGATATCGCCCAAGGGGCCACCGCCCTGCCCAAGGGCCACAAACTCCGCGCCCCTGATCTGGCACTTCTCGCCGCCACCGGCATCGCTATGCTTCCCGTCTACCGCCGCCTCCGCGTCGGCATCCTCTCCACCGGGGATGAGATTGTCACCCAAAACGCCGCCCCCCATCAGATCTATGACGCGAACCGCCCCATGCTCCTCGCCCTCGCCCAAAGCTGGGGGATGGAGCCGGTGGACCTTGGCCATAGCCC
Source organism: uncultured Pseudorhodobacter sp. (assembly GCA_937910975.1). GTDB lineage: Bacteria > Pseudomonadota > Alphaproteobacteria > Rhodobacterales > Rhodobacteraceae > Pseudorhodobacter. Next base: position 2,327 of record CALEMZ010000390.1, read on the forward strand.
TGACGATACCGACCTGATCCGCAGCAAGCTGACCGAGGCCACAACCCGCGCCGATGTCATCCTTACTTCTGGCGGGGCCTCGGCGGGGGATGAAGATCACGTCTCGCGCCTGCTAGCCTCTGAGGGCCAGCTTTCAAGTTGGCGCATCGCGATGAAACCGGGTCGCCCGCTGGCACTCGCGATGTGGCAAGGCATCCCGGTTTTCGGCTTGCCCGGAAACCCGGTCGCAGCGCTCATTTGCGCGCTGATCTTTGCCCGCCCGGCCTTATCTGCCCTCTCCGGCGCAGGCTGGACCAGCCCGCAAAAATTCACCCTCCCCGCCAGCTTCTCCAAAACAAAGAAAGCAGGCCGCCGCGAATATCTGCGCGCGCGCATCACCGCCGATGGTCAGGCCGAGGTTTTTGCGTCTGAGGGATCAGGCCGCATCTCGGGGCTCGCTTGGGCCACCGGGCTGGTCGAACTTCCCGATGAGGCGCTGCAAGTCAATCCTGGCGATCCTGTTACATTCCTACCCTTCGGCGATTTTTTTGCATGATGAATACCGGCAGATATTTCAGTAACCAATTGTAAAACAACAATAACAGCAAAAGTATAACCCCCGGCCACATTTGCTTTCTTTCCGGGAGAAATATCCACACTGCTATATTTACAAATATCCACGCGGGCATATTGCACCCACGCGTTCCAACCGTCATGGCAATGCCGATCAAGGGGGCTCGATGCCCCCGCGATCGGCTTACCCTTTGCGGATCAGATAATATTGGGCGGCACCAATCTCACCCGAGTCGACAAGCATATGCTTAGCCTCGGCGCAAAAATGGGGGATGTCGATTACCGCCGCCGGATCGGTTGCCAGAACCCGCAACACGGCACCCTGCGCCATGGGTTTCAACCGCTTGCGGGCCTTGAGCACCGGCAAGGGGCAAAGCAGGCCCTGCGCATCTAATTCTTCATCCCATTCCATGCCGCTTTCGATAGGTGAAATGCCATGGGCTGTCCATCATTTTGATGGAAGGTCTGACAGTGTATATCATTTAAAGATACATCATTTGATAGGAAATGCCTATCGCTGCACGGAAGAGGCGCATCGACCGGGCGAAGGCACAAGGGTACACCTGCGCAAAGACGAACAGCAAAGGAGCAGGCCAATGGCATTGGATCAGCAAGACGGCATCTGGAAATCGGGCAAGGGCAAGGGCCGTCATGCCACCAAGGGGCGGCAGTTGGATGATGTCGCCTGGGATCAGGTCCGCGCTCTTTTGGGTAACCGCCCGCGCCGCCGTGATCTGCTGATCGAATTCCTGCATCTGATTCAGGATGAATATGGTCAGCTTGCCGCCGCGCATCTGCGTGCCTTGGCCGAAGAAATGCGTCTCTCCATGGCCGAGGTTTGGGAGGTTGCCACCTTTTATGCCCATTTCGACCCGCTCCGCGAAGTGGAGGCCAGCCCCCCGGATCTGACCATCCGCGTCTGCGACTCGCTGTCTTGCGAACTTGCTGGCTCCGAGGCACTTTATGAGGCGCTGTCCAAAGGTCATGATCCTGCCAAGGTCCGCGTATTGCGCGCACCTTGCATGGGGCGTTGCGATACCGCGCCGGTGCTGGAAATCGGCCATTTGCATGTAGATCACGCGACCCCGGCCAAAGTCGAGGCCGCGCTGGACAAGGGCGATTTTCACCCCGTCATCCCCGACTATGAAGGCTTTGCGGCCTACCGCGCCGCAGGCGGTTACGCTACGCTGGAAAAGTTGCGCAAAGATGGCAATTGGGAAGCGGTGCAAGATGCTGTGATGGCGTCCGGCCTGCGCGGTCTGGGCGGGGCAGGCTTCCCCTCGGGCAAGAAATGGGGCTTCGTGCGCGCCAATCCTGGCCCGCGTTACCTCGCCGTAAACGGCGATGAGGGCGAGCCGGGCACCTTTAAGGACCGCTATTACCTCGAACGCACCCCGCACCTGTTTCTGGAAGGTATGTTGGTTGCCGCTTGGGCGGTGGAAGCCGAAACCTGCTATATTTACATGCGCGACGAATACCCGGCAGTGCTGCATATTCTGTGCGCCGAGATCGCAGCACTGGAGGCGGCGGGCATCGTTTCCCCCGGATATATTGATCTGCGCCGTGGCGCTGGGGCTTATATCTGCGGCGAAGAATCCGCGATGATTGAATCGATCGAAGGCAAGCGTGGCATGCCGCGCCACCGCCCGCCCTTTGTGGCGCAGGTCGGCATCTTTGGTCAGCCCACCTTGGTGCATAACGTCGAAACCCTGCTTTGGGTGGCGCGCGTGTTGCGCGAGGGGCCTGAGATTTTGAGCGGCGTGGAAAAGAATGGACGCAAGGGCTTACGCTCTTATTCGGTGTCAGGTCGCGTGGCCCTTCCGGGGGTGTATTTGCTGCCCGCTGGCTCCACCATCACCGATGTGATTGTGGCAGCGGGCGGCATGGCCGAGGGGCATCAGTTCAAGGCCTATCAGCCGGGGGGACCATCTTCGGGCCTTTTGCCGGCTTCCATGCATGACATCCCACTGGATTTTGACACGCTGCAACCGCATGGCACCTTCATCGGCTCTGCCGCCGTGGTCGTTCTGGGCCATCAGGACCGTGCGCGTGATGCTGCGTTGAACATGTTGCGTTTCTTTGAGGCCGAAAGCTGTGGCCAGTGTACGCCTTGCCGGGTCGGCTGCGAAAAGGCTGTGAAGCTGATGCAGGCCGATCGCTGGGATCAGGCGCTGTTGGAGGAGTTGTCGGCGGTGATGGTTGATGCCTCGATCTGCGGGCTGGGGCAAGCGGCGCCCAACCCGATCCGGCTGGTGATGAAGCATTTTTCGGAGGAAGTATGATGTCGGTCAAATTTACGCTGGACGGTCAGGAAGTCACCGCGGAGCCGGGTATGACGATCTGGGAAGTTGCCAATGGCCGTGGCCTGATAATTCCGCACCTGTGCCACAAGCCTGCCCCTGGCTATCGTCCCGACGGCAATTGCCGCGCCTGCGTGGTGGAGGTTGAGGGAGAGCGGGTTCTGGCCGCGTCTTGCATCCGGGAGCCGCTGGCGGGGATGGTGGTGCATACCGCGTCCGCCCGCGCGGTGGCCGCGCGCAAGATGGTGGTGGAGATGCTGGTTACCGATCAGCCCGAGGTGGTGCATGATGTCTCGTCTCATATGGCCGATATGGTGGCGCTGACCGGGGCGGCAGGGGGCCGTTTGCCCAAGTTGGAAAAGGCGCGGATTCCGCTGTTGGACGACAGCCATATCGCGATGCGGGTGAATTTGGACGCCTGCATTTCTTGCGGGCTTTGCGTGCGGGCCTGCCGCGAGGTGCAGGTTAATGACGTGATCGGTATGTCAGGGCGCGGGCATGACAGTTACCCGACCTTTGATATGGCCGACCCGATGGGCCAAAGCACCTGCGTGGCTTGCGGCGAATGTGTGCAGGCCTGTCCGACCGGGGCTTTGATGCCTGCAACATTGCTCGATGACCAGCAACGTGGCGATAGCCGTGATTTTGACAGCGAGGTGAAATCAATTTGCCCGTTCTGCGGTGTCGGCTGCCAAGTGTCGCTCAAGGTCAAGGATGGCAAGGTGAAGTTTGTCGAAGGCATCAACGGCCCGGCGAATGAGGGGCGTTTGTGCGTGAAGGGGCGGTTTGGCTATGATTATATCCACCATCCCCACCGCCTGACCAAGCCGCTGATCCGGCGCGAAGGCATGCCCAAGGGGCTGAACGTCGACCCCGGCAACCTGATGACCCATTTCCGCGAAGCGACATGGGACGAGGCGCTGGACCTTGCCGCAGGCGGCATGGCGAAGTTGCGTGACAGCCATGGCGGGCGCGCGGTGGCAGGTTTTGGCTCGGCCAAATGCTCCAACGAAG
>CALEMZ010000391.1 GCA_937910975.1 uncultured Pseudorhodobacter sp.
GTGCTGATGAAGCAAGCCTCCGATCTGCATTCCCCAACGCTCAACCAGATGGCCATTGCCGATGTGGCCGCGCAGATCTTTGATGATCACGTGGCCAAAATCCGCGAAGCCTACCGTGCGCGGCGCGATGCCATGCTGACAGCACTTGAGGTCCATATGCCCGAAGGCGTTGAGTGGACCCGGCCCGAGGGCGGCATGTTTATCTGGATCACCCTGCCCAAAGGCATGGATGGTGCGGATTTGCTGACAAAATCTTTGCAAATACAAAGGGTTGCCTTCGTCCCCGGCGCAGCTTTCTTTGCTGACGGTTCCGGCCGCAACACCATCCGCCTGTCGTTTTCACGCGCAGATGAAGTGACGATTGCCGAAGGCATCAAGCGGCTGGGGGCGTTGGTGCGGGGGGAGGAAACCGCAGCGTCTTAGGCTAACCCGGTTTTTGCGCTGTCAGCAGGTCTGACAGCCCATTTTTTTGCTCGGACGCACCGGGCGGTAGCCTTCGCGCAACACGCGGATCATCCCGCCTTGAATGTCAACGACAGGGAAATCGACGATCTTGGCAATTTGCCGCGCAGCGCGCGAGGTGCGATTGCCCGAGCGGCAAATCAATGCAAGGCGCTGGCCCTCCTTGAGATGCGGCGCGATCACGGCCAGAAAGCTTTCCGGGCTGGCGTAAGTGACCAAAAGCGCCCCCTCGATCACGCCGGTTTCGCGCCATTCTTCCGGGCGGCGGATATCCACCAAAAGTGTCGCCGGATCGGATGCAAGGCTTGCCCCCGATGCCGCCTCAAGCGTCAGGTTTTCGGCAGATGCGCCGCTTCGGAACAGACCTATACCGATCACCAAACCCGTTGCGATGGCCACTCCCGTCACGATGAAAACCCGGCGTAGCATCAGGCGTCTCCTTGCAGCTTGCGCCAGGCATTCAAACCGCCGGCAATGAATTTCGCATTGGAATATCCCATCTCCCGAAGGCTGGCCGCAGACAAGGCCCCTCGGTTGTAGGCATTGCAATAGCACAAGATCACCGTCTCAAAATCGGGGAGCATGTCTTCTACATTCATTTCCAGCTTGCCACGGCTCAAGTTGACCGATCCGGGAATATGGCCCTTTGCATGTTCATCAGGGTCGCGGATATCCAGCGCAACCGCGCCACTTGCCATAAGGGCCGCAACCTCTTGTGCGGGGACCTCATCCACTTTGGCGCGCGCGGCATCGGCGAGGCTTTGGAATTTTGTGCTATATGCCATTTTTCTGTTCACCCGGGAATAACTGTACCAGCGCGTTATATTCAAAAAATACGATATGTAAACAGGGCATTTGCTTTTTCGTCAACGGCCTCTTGGCGTGTATCGGCAGAAAGCATCAAGAGGCAGCCCAAATCGCCGCTGTGACCGCGGGCTTAGGCTTGCCCAATAAAGGCATTAATATCGTTTTATATCAATTAAGTGCGAGTGTTTCCGCGCAGATCCACTCTGCGCGCACGCTCCCCCTCGCCCATGATGTCAGTCGGGCGAGGGGGGCGTTTTCAGGCTCAGAGCTTGGCCAGCGCCTGCTCCAGATCGCCAATGATATCGGCTGCATCTTCAATCCCGATTGAAAGCCGTAGCGTGTTCGGCGCCGCCCCGGCTGCCTTTTGCTGGGCTTCCGAAAGCTGGCGATGCGTGGTTGAGGCTGGGTGAATGACAAGGCTGCGCGTATCGCCCAAATTCGCCACGTGAGAGAACAGGTTGAGGTCTGAAACCATCTTCACGCAAGCCTCATACCCGCCTTTCAACGACAGGGTGAACAAGCCCCCCGCGCCCTTCGGGCAAACGGTCGCAACCCGCGATTTATAGGGGGAGCTATCAAGCCCGGCATAGGTGACCGCCTCAACCTTCGGGTGCTTTTCCAGCCAGGCCGCAACCTTCTCCGCGTTCTCAACATGCCGCGCCATCCGCAGGCTCAGCGTCTCGATCCCCATCAAGGTATAATGCGCGCCCTGCGGGTTCATCGTCATACCAAGATCTCGCAGTCCGACTGCGATGGAGTGGAACGTGAAGGCCATGCCGCCCAAAGCCTCATGGAACTTTAACCCGTGATAGGCTGGCTCCGGCTCCGACAGGCTTGGGAATTTGCCGCTCGCCGACCAATCAAAGGTGCCGCTATCCACAACGCAGCCGCCGGTCACGGTGCCGTTCCCTGTCAGGTATTTCGTGGTGGAATGGACGACCAGCGTCGCCCCCAGTTTGATCGGCTGGCACAGGTAAGGCGTGCCGGTTGTGTTGTCGACGATCAGGGGCAGGCCAACCTTGTTGGCCACCTCGGCAACCGCCGGAATATCGGTGATATAGCCGCCCGGATTGGCGATGCTTTCGCAGAAAATCGCGCGGGTGTTTTCATCGACCGCCGCCTCGAGCGCCGCCAGATCGTCAAAATCGACGAATTTCGCGGACCAGCCGAATTTGCGGATCGTGTTGGAAAACTGCTGCACTGTGCCGCCATAAAGCCGGGTAGAGGCGATCACATTGCAGCCCGGCTGCATCAGCGGAAACAGCGCCATCAATTGCGCCGCATGGCCGGACGAGCAGCAAACCGCCCCCACGCCACCCTCAAGCGCTGCAATCCGCTCGCCCAAGGCCGCGACGGTCGGGTTGGTCAGGCGCGAATAGATATAGCCGACCTCTTGCAGATTGAACAACGCCGCCGCGTGGTCGGCATCGCGAAACACATAGGCGGTGGTTTGATAGATCGGAACCTGCCTTGCCCCTGTGGCTGGATCAGGCCGGGCGCCTGCATGTATCTGAAGCGTATCAAAGCCGTATTGCGTTGTGTTTGACATAAAATTCCCCTGTCATTTTTTGTTCAAGCTTTCATTTTCCATGGGAGGTTACGGCAAAGGTGACGACAGCACAATTGACCTGTTTAGGCCGGGCGCAGAGCGAGGGCGGGGAAAATTCCGGCAATGGCCCTGCTGCGCGAACAACCTTCTGCGCGGTGCCTGTCGGCGGGAAAAAGCCGGTGTCGAAGTCGGCCATTTGCAAGAATATCGGTGCGAAGTTAAGCAGGGGCAACCGACGCAAGGAGAATTCGATGCCTGCATTTACCCGCCGCGCAGCCCTTCTGGGAATTGTTACCCTGCTCTCTGCCTGTGGCGGGCGTAAGGTCGAGGGGCGAAGCCGCCCCGAGGCAAGTCGCTCTAACCCGCCGCTCCACGTCAATGAAACGCCAGAACTGCGGCGACTGATCAATCATTATGCTGATCTGAATGAAGTTCCACGAGCGCTTGTGCATCGGGTGATTATCCGCGAAAGCCATCACCGCCCTGACGCGCGCAATGGCCCGTATTACGGGCTTATGCAGATTTTGCCCGCAACAGCGCGGGGGATGGGGTATCGGGGCCGCGCGAATGGGCTGCTGGATGCCGGAACCAATCTGAAATACGCCGTCAAATACCTGCGGGGCGCGTGGCTTTTGGCCGATGGCAGCCATGATACCGCGGTGAAATGGTATTCCCAAGGCTATTACTATGAAGCCAAGCGACGCGGGATGTTGAAAGAAACCGGGCTGCGCGGCTGACCCCGCTGGCAATCCGAGCCGCGCTTATCGTTTTGCGGCAGGCGGCGCATTCCCAAGGCCGCCTTTGTTCCGGTTTTGCGAGAAGTTGAGAATTATTCGCAACTGAATTGACTTTGCGAAGCATTCGCAATATATATGCAGTATGATGAAAAATAACTTGCTCTCACGCCGATCTCTTCTTGCAACCTTGCCTGCGGCATTTTTGGTGCCTCAGATGTCCTTTGCGGCCGCCGCCCCAAAAATCGTCGCCACCACGGGCATGATTGCCGATGCTGCGCGTCGGATCAGCGGGGCAGAGGTGACGGCACTGATGGGGCCGGGGGTGGACCCGCACAGCTACCGCCAGACCCGCTCGGACATCGCCGCGATGGTGCGCGCTGATCTGGTGCTTTGGCATGGTTTGCGGCTTGAGGCGCAACTCGTGGATTTCATGGCGGATTTGTCGCGCCGCGTGACGGTTGACGCGGTGGCCGAGGCGATCCCGGCGGACCAGTTGCTGGCATGGGCGGGTTATGCCGACCATCGCGACCCGCATGTCTGGATGGACCCGATGCTCTGGCGTGGGGCTGTGGCCGCGGTGGAGGCGGCACTGGTAAGGTTGGAGCCTGCGCGGGCTGAGGAGTTGGCCGCCAATGCCGCCACCTATCGCGCTGAGATTGAGGCGCTGGACGCCTATGCCCGGCGTGCCTTGGGCTCGGTTCCGCCAGAAGCGCGGGTTTTGGTGACGGCGCATGATGCGTTTTCCTATTTTGGCCGGGCTTACGGGTTTGAGGTTGAGGGGCTGCAAGGCATTTCGACCGAAAGCGAGGCCGGGCTGGTGCGGATCGGGGAATTGGTGGAACTGCTGGTGGCCCGCAAGATCAAGGCTGTCTTTGTGGAAAGCTCAGTCCCGGATCGGGCGATGCGGGCCTTGGTGGAGGGGGCTGCGGCGCGCGGGCATCAGGTTGTCATTGGCGGCGAGCTATACTCGGATGCGATGGGCGTGGAGGGCAGCTATGAGGGTACGTATCCCGGCATGATCGACCATAACATCACTTTGATCGCACGCGCCTTGGGTGGCGATACCCCGGAACGCGGGCTTGCAGGTAAGCTCGCGGTGGGTGCGTAATGCGCCAAACAGCCCTAGCGTTTGACGGACTGACCGTGCGCTATGGGGCGGTGACGGCAGTGGATGGCGTGAGCGCACAGATTCCCACCGGGGCGATGACCGCGATTGTCGGCCCCAATGGTGCGGGTAAATCGACCTTGCTCAAAGCCGCACTTGGGGTGGTGGAGAAATCTGCCGGGCAGGCAGAGTTTTTCGGCCAAACCTTGGATCAGGCGCGCGCAAAGGTGGCCTATATGCCGCAGCGTGCCTCGGTCGATTGGGATTTTCCGATCCGGGTGATTGATGTGGTGCTGATGGGCATGCAGCGCAAGCTGGGCCTGTTGCGCCCGGTGCGGGCGGAAGATCGGGATTGGGCGATGGGTTGCCTTGACCGGGTTAACATGCGTGATTTCGCCACGCGCCAGATCGGTGCCTTGTCGGGCGGGCAGCAGCAGCGGGTGTTTCTGGCGCGGGCCTTGGCGCAAGGGGCGGAGCTGTATTTGCTTGATGAGCCATTCGCCGGGGTGGATGCCAAAACCGAGGCGGCGATTGTGACCGTGTTGCAATCCTTGCGCGATGAGGGGGCGGCGGTGGTCGCGGTGCATCATGATCTTGCCTCGGTGCCAGTATGGTTTGACCGGGTGCTGTTGCTGAACCGCAAGCTGATTGCGGCGGGGGCGATGGCGGAAACCTTCACGCCTGAGAACCTGCGGGCGACCTATGGCGGGGTATTGCCTGCCATGCAGGTGGCTTAAGATGGCAGGCTTTTGGCCGGTTGCGCGGGCCTTTGGCTGTGCCGCGACGCTTTGCAAAGCGCAATTAGATATCCTTGACCAGATGATGCAGGGCGCGCGCGATGTTTGAGGCGCTGCTTTTGCAATCGGGCTATAACGCAACGCTGGTGACACTGGGGGCTGCGGCCTTGGGGTTGGCGACGGGCGCTGTCGGTTCATTTTTGTTTTTGCGCCGCCGCTCTTTGGTGCCTGATGCCATGGCCCATGCCACTTTGCCGGGGGTTGGCATTGCCTTTCTGGTGATGGTGGCCCTGGGGGGCGAGGGGCGGTTTTTGCCGGGCTTGTTGCTGGGGGCGGGGGTGTCTTCGCTTCTGGGGCTTTGGGTGTTGCAGGGTTTGGTGCGCGGTACGCGCCTGCCGGAGGATGCGGCGATCGGGGCCGTGCTGTCAGTGTTTTATGGCGCGGGTATTGTGCTGCTGACTTATATTCAGAGTTTGGGCGCAGGGCGGCAGGCCGGGCTGGAGGGGTTCTTGCTAGGCTCTACCGCCGGGATGCTGCGCGAGGATGTATATCTGATCGCGGGCGGCGGGGTGTTGGTGCTGGTGGCCTTGGCGCTGTTGCGGCGCGTGTTGGTCATGGTGGCTTTTGACCCCGGTTATGCAAGTGTGATGGGTATTCGTCCGGTATGGGTGGATGTGGCGCTGATGGGATTGGTGTTGGCGGTAGTCTTGCTGGGTATTCGGGTGGTGGGGGCGATTTTGGTGGTGGCGTTGCTGATCACCCCGGCGGTTTGTGCCCGGATGTGGACGGATCGGGCG
>CALEMZ010000392.1 GCA_937910975.1 uncultured Pseudorhodobacter sp.
CTGGAATGTCGGACGCAAGGAACTCCGGCTTGATCAACGGGCTTATGGTGATGGAAAGGCCGGGGCCGAATCGCTCCCGCAACGCGTCGGCAAAGCGTTGGCTTTGGGCAACGGGCCGGGTAAGCAGAAAGGCAGGCAGGCGGGATTGTGTGGCCATAGCGACGGTGTTACCTGCTATAAAACCAAACGGCAACTGATGAGACATGGACAAACTGATCACCTTTCTTGGCATTGAAAGCAGCTGCGATGATACCGCGGCGGCAGTGGTGCGCGACGGGCCGGAGGGGCGGCAGATCTTGTCCAATATCGTCGAGGGGCAGACCAGCCTGCACGCAGCCTTTGGCGGAGTGGTGCCAGAAATTGCAGCCCGCGCCCATGCAGAGCGTGTCGATGGCTGCGTGGCGCAGGCCTTGGCGGCGGCCGGTTTGGGCTTTTCCGATCTGGATGGCATTGCGGTGACGGCGGGGCCGGGGCTGATTGGCGGCGTGCTGGCGGGCGTGATGTGCGGCAAGGGGCTTGCGGCGGCAACGGGGCTGCCCTTGATCGGGGTGAACCATTTGGCGGGCCATGCCCTGACACCGCGACTGACGGATGGGTTGGCATTCCCCTATCTGATGCTGTTGGTTTCGGGCGGGCATTGCCAATATTTACGCGTTGACGGACCGGACGCTTTTACACGGCTTGGCGGCTCCATTGACGATGCGCCCGGAGAGGCGTTTGACAAGGTGGCCAAGCTACTGGGGCTGCCGCAGCCCGGCGGCCCGGCGGTGGAGGCGGAGGCGCGCAAAGGTGATGCCAAACGTTTTACCCTGCCGCGCCCGCTGCTGGATCGGCCCGGTTGCGACATGTCCTTTTCGGGGTTAAAAACGGCTCTGCTGCGCGCCCGTGATGGGGTGGTCGCGGAAAAAGGCGGGCTGACCCGGGCTGACCGCGCCGACCTTTGCGCGGGGTTTCAGGCGGCGGTGGTCGATGTAATCGCGGAAAAGACGCGCCGGGCGCTGGTTTTGTCGCCCGTAGCCGCCCTTGCTGTGGCGGGGGGGGTGGCTGCCAATAAGGCCATTCGCGCCGCGTTAGAGACTGTTTGTACTGCGGCAGGCATACAATTTCTGGCCCCGCCGCTGGCCCTTTGCACCGACAACGCCGCCATGATCGCATGGGCGGGGATAGAGCGGTTTCGGGCAGGCGGGCGCGATGACCTAACACTATCTGCCCGGCCCCGCTGGCCGTTGGACCAGACCAGCCCGGCGCTTCTCGGCTCTGGCAAAAAGGGGGCGAAGGCATGATCGGGATTATCGGAGCGGGGGCTTTTGGCGGGGCCTTGGCGATTACCTTGGGGACAAAGCAGCCTGTGACCCTTTGGGGGCGCGGGATGTCCGGGCGGCAGATCGCGCGGCTTCCGGGGGCGGAATTGCCACCATTTGTTACGGTGGCCAAAGACCTCGCAGATATCGCAAAGGCCGAGGTGATTTTGCTGGCCCTTCCCGCGCAAGCACTGGGTGGGTTTTTGGCCGAACATTCGGCCTTACTAAACGGACGGCAGTTGGTGGCCTGCTGCAAGGGTGTTGATATAAGCTCCGGGCTTGGGCCAACGGGCGTTATCTTGCACCATTGTCCCGCGTCAAAAGCTGCCATTCTGACCGGCCCCAGCTTTGCCCGTGATATTGCCAAGGGCCTGCCAACCGCGTTGACGCTGGCCTGCGCCGATGATGCGGCAGGCAAGAGCCTGCAACACACGCTTTCCACCGAGGTCTTGCGCCTTTATCGCAGCACCGATGTGATCGGGGCGGAGTTTGGTGGCGCGTTGAAAAATGTAATCGCCATTGCAGCAGGTGTGGTGATGGGTGCGGGGCTTGGCGAAAGTGCGCGCGCGGCACTTATGACGCGCGGCTTTGCCGAAATGCAACGATTGGCGCTGCATTTTGGGGCGCGGGCCGAAACGCTGGGCGGCTTGTCTGGCCTTGGCGATCTGGTGCTGACCTGCACCTCCGCGCAATCGCGCAACTTTCGTTTTGGCGCTGCGATAGGGGCGAGCCAGCCCTATGACCCGTCGCAAACAGTGGAAGGGGTTGCGACGGCACAAGCAGTCTCTAATCTGGCGAAAAAGTACGATGTTGAGATGCCGATTACGGCGATGGTTGCCGCCTTAACGCAACAGAAAATCACCACGGCCAAGGCCATTTCTGCCCTCATGTCCCGCCCTTTGAAACAGGAGTAACCCGATGCGCGTCGCCCTTATGGCCCAAGATAAACCCGGAGCTTTGCAAACCCGCCTAGACAATCGTGCCGCCCATCTGGCACATATCGAAGCCTCTGGCATCGTAGAGATGGCAGGACCACTACTGACGCCTGAGGGGCAGATGTGCGGCTCCCTAATCGTGCTGAGCGTGGACGCCATGGAGCAAGCGCAGGCTTGGGCCGATGCGGACCCCTATGCAAAGGCGGGGTTGTTTCAATCCGTCACGCTGACGGAGTGGAAAAAGGTTGTGGGCTAATGGCGTATTGGCTGTTCAAATCAGAGCCTGATGTCTGGGGTTGGGACCATCAGGTTGCCAAGGGGGACGCGGGCGAGGAATGGGGCGGCGTGCGCAACTATCAGGCGCGCAACAACATGCGGGCGATGAAAGTTGGCGATCTTGGCTTCTTTTACCATTCCAACATCGGCAAAGCGGTTGTGGGAATTGTAGAGGTTTGCCGCGAAAGCGCCCCCGACAGCACCACCGATGATCCGCGCTGGGACTGCGTGATGATCAAAGCGGTGGAGCCGCTCAAGCGCGCGGTGACGCTGGACGATTGCAAGGCGGAGCCGGGGCTTGAGACTATGGCTTTGGTCAAGAACACGCGCTTGTCGGTGCAGCCTGTCACGCCCGAGGAATGGCGGATTGTGCGCCGCATGGGCGGGCTGAAGCCATAAAACCTTTTCCGATTTTCTTGTGCCCGGCATGATGCCTATGCGATGCGGCCCTTCAGGCTGACGCTGACTGCGGCAGATGTGCCATCATTGACGTGGTCTTGAGATAACAACGCGCCATAGAATGGAGAGCCCTGACCCCATCAGGACCCTCCACCCACCCCACGTGCTCCCTTAGCACCACACGTGTTCTGTACGAAAAGGTCCTGAGCATACTGCCCTTGCGACTTGTATAACCTATTTCTTTGAAACAGGCAAAAACCTAGCATTATGCAGTTGATACAATTGCAATAGAATTTATCAATCATTTGGAAGCCATAACACCCGCGTCAACAAAGGCGCGAGTGTTATGAAAGTGCGGCGTCAAACCGTTTTAACCGTAGACGGATTCTTTGCCGAAATGCTTGGCCAGCATATAATAAACCACCGCGCGGTATTTATTGCGCTCGGACCTGCCATAGGTGTTGATGACGGCGTTAATGCCCTCCATCAAGGCAGCGCTATCTGCAAGACCCAGCTTTTTCATGAGGTAATTCTTCTTCACCGTTTCCAGTTCGGATGGGTCGGAACCTGCAACCGTGGAGCTGTCGTCGTTATAAATCGCAGGACCGCAGCCAATAGTGACCTTGGTCAATAGCGCCATGTCCGGCTCCATCTTACATTTGTTGCGCAGATCATCGGCATATTTCGCGATCAGATCATCTCTCTTGCTCATATGTGGTTGCTCCTTTTGGGTTAGGTTCCGCTTCATGCCCCTAAGAGAGAGGCACTTGCAAAACTCTAGGCGCAAACCCGTTGCTAAATAAAGGGAAAAGTAACGGGTTTTTCACCCTCGTGCAGACCGCAGATCAACCGTTGCGTTTCAGTTCGATGATATACTGGTTCGCCATTAGCGTAAGGGCTGCGCTGTCACCCAGCTCGCCCATCATGGCTTCAACCGCGCGACGCACCGGCGCGCCCGATGTTTCGGTCTGCCAGTTATAATCATCACCCGAAATGATGCCGTTTGGTTTAACTTTCGTGAGGCAGAGCGCCAGATCATTGCCAATGAAGGGTTCATTGTGGTTGCCGTCGATATAAACCCAATCCAGCGACGCGTCGGGCAGCGCGCTTAGTGCGACCTCAGACGTAGCGCGGTGGATATGTACGCGGCTGTCACCCTTGAAAGCGGCGGCGACGTCTTGGTATTTCACGTCCATCGGGAGTATCCGAAACTCTGTGTATGAGGCTCAGCCCATGCAGGTTTGA
>CALEMZ010000393.1 GCA_937910975.1 uncultured Pseudorhodobacter sp.
CGATCTTCAACTCCTGCACTACGGCATCACCCACACCCTGCACCGCCATCAGGCGTGCCGCAGAGGCCGTGACTACTCGGTTGAAATCGCCAAACGTATCCAGCAACCGCCGCGCCAAAGGCTTCACATCCTGCCGCGGTATCGCACGAAACAACACCAGTTCCAGCAATTCATAATCCGGCATGGCCGCAGGGCCACCCTCCATGAACCGGGTGCGCAACCGTTTGCGATGATCGGCGATATAGGACGGCAACTTGCCCAAAGGCGTTGCCACAGGCACTGCCTCATCATCCCGCGAAAACAGCGGCAGGGTAGCTTCATGAAAGGCGTTGCGCTGGCTCATGCCGCGCAGGCTGGCACAGCGATGGTAAAAGAAGCGTTAACCTAAACGTGCGTGCCTTTTATCTTTGAAAATAGGCACAATCGCGCGTTGTGCCGCAAAGCTATAACGTTGCGGCCTTTAACATCAGCCATACATCTCGCGGCCAACCCAACAGGCTTACGGCAGTGCCAAAGGCGGGGGTTCGATGCCCCCGCCTTTGGCAGCCCCTTAACCTTTCATGCTTTCCCAAAAATGCTTCACCTTGGAAAAGAAACTCCGTCCCTCGGGGTTATTGTCTTCTGACAGCTTCTCAAACTCGCGGAGCAACTCTTTTTGCCGCGTGGTCAGGTTCACCGGCGTCTCAACCGCTAATTCGATCAACATGTCGCCAACCCCACCCCCGCGTAGCGCTGGCATGCCTTTGGAGCGCAGACGCATCTGCTTGCCGGTCTGGCTACCCGCAGGCACTTTAACCCGGCTCTTGCCGCCGTCGATTGTGGGCACTTCCACCTCGCCGCCAAGGCTGGCAGTTGCCATGGTCACCGGCACACGGCAAAACAAATGCGTGCTGTCGCGTTGGAAGATCGCATGCTCGCGGACTTCGATGAAGATATAAAGGTCTCCCGAAGGTCCGCCGCGCAGGCCCGCTTCGCCTTCACTGGCCAAACGAATACGCGTACCAGTTTCCACCCCCGCGGGGATATTCACGGAAAGTGAGCGATCCTGCTCCACCCGGCCTGCGCCCGCGCATTTCTTACAAGGGTTCTTGATGGTCTGGCCCATGCCGTTACAGGTTGGGCAGGTCCGCTCCACCGTAAAGAAGCCCTGCTGCGCACGCACCTTGCCCATGCCCGAACAGGTCGGGCAGGTTACAGGTTCCGCGCCGCCTTCGGCACCCGAACCCCGGCAGGATTCACAGGCCACCGATGTGGGTACATTGATGGTTTTTTGTATGCCCGAATATGCTTCTTCCAGCGTTACCCGCAGGTTATAGCGCAGGTCTGATCCGCGCTGCGCACGCGAGCGTCCGCCGCCACCACGTTGGCCACCCATGAAGTCGCCGAACAGGTCCTCAAACACATCTGAAAAGGCGCTAGCGAAATCGCCCTGACCCGCGCCGCCGCGTCCGCCGCCGCCCATACCACCTTCAAAGGCGGCGTGGCCATAGCGATCATAGGCCGCCTTTTTATCGGGGTCCTTCAGAACGTCATTAGCCTCGTTCAACTCTTTGAACTGGGTTTCTGCATTGGGGTTGTCAGAGTTGCGGTCTGGGTGCAGCTCTTTCGCCTTGGAGCGATAAGCCTTCTTTAACTCATCTGCCGAAGCGCCGCGCGAGGCCCCTAGCACTTCGTAGTAATCGCGTTTTGCCATGGCAAACCTCTGCTTATCAGAACGGGAGCGGGGCAGCCTTTCGTCAAGGCCGCCCCTTTTTCCGATCTTGCGCTGTTACTTGCGCTTGCTGTCGCCAAGATCTTCGAAATCGGCATCGACGATATCATCGTCCACCGAACGCGGGCCCTCTTCGTCCGCACCGCCCTCTGCCGCGTCTTGGCTGGCTTTGTAAATCGCCTCGCCCAGCCGCATCGCTGCCTCGGTCAGGTTTTGGATGCCGGACTTGATCTTGCCCGTATCTTCCGCCTTTAGCGCCTCTTCAAGCGGCTGCATCGCGAATTCGATGGCTTCCACGGCGGACGGGTCCACCTTGTCGCCATGCTCGTCCAGCGATTTGCGGGTCGAATGCAACAGGCTTTCGGCCTGGTTGCGGGTTTCTACCAGCTCGCGGCGCTCTTTATCGGCCTCGGCATTGGTCTCGGCATCCCTCACCATTTTCTCGATCTCTTCATCGGAGAGTCCACCAGAGGCCTGGATGGTGATGTTTTGCGCCTTGCCCGTGCCTTTGTCGCGCGCGCCGACGGAAACGATGCCGTTGGCGTCGATATCAAAGGTTACTTCGATTTGCGGCATGCCGCGCGGCGAAGGTGGGATGTCTTCGAGATTGAACTGGCCAAGGATCTTGTTATCCGTAGCCATCTCCCGCTCACCTTGGAACACCCGGATCGTCACGGCGTTCTGGTTGTCTTCGGCGGTGGAGAAAACCTGAGACTTCTTGGTCGGGATTGTGGTGTTGCGGTCGATCAGGCGGGTGAATACGCCACCCAGCGTCTCGATACCCAAGGACAGCGGTGTCACGTCCAGCAGAACCACGTCTTTGACGTCGCCCTGCAACACGCCTGCCTGAATGGCAGCACCAAGGGCAACCACCTCATCCGGGTTCACACCCTTATGCGGCTCCCGGCCAAAGAACTTGGTCACTTCTTCTATAACGCGCGGCATCCGGGTCATACCACCGACCAGAACAACTTCCTCGATATCCGAGGTGGACAGGCCCGCATCTTTCAACGCAGCCTGGCACGGCTTGATCGAGGCTTTAATGAGATCCAACACGAGGCTTTCCAGCTTGGCGCGGGTCAACTTCATGACCATGTGCAGTGGCTGGCCGTTAGCGCCCATCGAGATGAACGGCTGGTTGATCTCGGTCTGCGCAGCGGAGGATAGCTCGATCTTGGCTTTCTCAGCGGCTTCCTTCAGGCGCTGAAGCGCCATCTTGTCCTGAGTCAGGTCAACCGCATGCTCTTTCTTAAACTCCTCAGCGAGGTAGTTCACGATACGCATGTCAAAGTCTTCACCGCCAAGGAAGGTATCGCCATTGGTGGATTTCACCTCAAACAACCCGTCATCGATCTCCAGGATTGTGATATCGAACGTACCGCCGCCAAGGTCATAAACCGCGATGGTCTTGTTTTCTTTCTTGTCGAGGCCGTAGGCCAGCGCCGCTGCTGTTGGCTCGTTGATGATACGCAGCACTTCGAGGCCCGCGATGCGGCCCGCGTCTTTGGTGGCCTGACGCTGTGCGTCATTGAAGTAAGCCGGAACAGTGATAACCGCCTGCGTTACTTCTTCGCCAAGATAGCTTTCGGCGGTTTCTTTCATCTTGCCCAGAATGAAGGCAGAGATCTGGCTGGGCGAGTATTTATCGCCGCGCACTTCAACCCATGCGTCGCCATTGCCGCCATCAATCAGATGGTAGGGCAGGTTTTTGCTGTCCTTGGCGACATGGCTGTCGTCAATCCGGCGGCCAATCAAACGTTTGACGGCGAAGACGGTGTTGGTAGGGTTGGTGACGGCTTGGCGTTTGGCGGGCTGGCCGACAAGGCGCTCATTTTCCGTGAAACCTACGATAGAAGGCGTAGTGCGTGCGCCTTCCGAATTTTCAAGAACCCGGGGTTGCGAACCATCCATGATGGCTACGCAAGAGTTGGTCGTCCCGAGGTCGATCCCGATGACTTTGGCCATGATAAGTACCTCTTCATATTCGGCGATGTTATGGGGGTCAGGCCCGTTATGGCCCCTGACCCCCGATCCCAGTTGTAAGCGGCAGGGCACAGCCGCCCATTCCGGCTACGAGGGGTATATAAGGGGGGTGCGGCGACCCTGCAAGCATCAGTCTGTTGGGTTTTTCGTTAGAATCTCTGGATTTTTCTATAGAACCTTCAAGACTTGGCACAAAAAACGACAAACCCTGCCCCCAACCGGACGTAAATTATCGCTTTGTAAGCCATTGCCCGCCGTTAGCGCGGTAGTAATTCCGCTAGCACCCCAAGTGCGGCCCTGCGCGGATCGGCGTGTTGCCAGATCGGCCGGCCAACGACAATATGGTTGGCCCCGGCGGCAATGGCGCTGGCGGGGGTGGCCACGCGCTTTTGGTCATCCGCAACCGCGCCTGCAGGCCGCACGCCCGGTGTGACGATCAGGCGATTCTTGGCAATAGCCAGCGCGCGAATAGCGGCAGCCTCTTGCGGGCTGGAGATTACGCCGTCGGCCCCAGCTTCAAGCGCGTTATGGGCGCGTTCCAGCGTGATCTCGGCAATATCGCCCGGTTTGATCAGGTTGGCATCCAGATCGGCGCGGTCCAGCGAGGTCAGCACTGTCACAGCTAGAACTTTCAGGTTGCTACCTGCAGCACCTTCCATGGCGGCGCGCACCACTTGCGGGTCCCCGTGCACGGTCAGAAAATCCAGATCATATTGCGCGATGCCGCGCACAGCCGCCTCAACTGTGGCGCTGATATCAAAGAACTTCATGTCCAGAAAAATGCGCTTGCCGTGCTCTTGCTTCAACTCATTGGC
>CALEMZ010000394.1 GCA_937910975.1 uncultured Pseudorhodobacter sp.
GGCCCAGACTACTCAAAAAGGGGAAAAGCGATGAGGGTGGCATTGGTGACGGCGGGCGGATCGGGGCTTGGCGCAGGGGCGGCAAGACATCTGGTAGAGTTGGGTTATGGGATAGGGATTTTATCCTCTTCGGGCAGGGGGGAGGCATTGGCCAAGGAATTGGGCGGCGTAGGGGTGACGGGATCGAACCTTGATGGCGCAGCGCTGCAAGCGCTGGTCGACGCGGCCATGGCGAAATGGGGGCGGGTGGATGTGTTGGTCAACTCCGCAGGCCATGGGCCGAAAGGGCCGGTGCTGGAGATTTCGGATGAGGATTGGCATAAGGGGATGGAGTATTACCTGATGAACGTGATCCGCCCCACACGGCTGGTCACGCCGATCATGCAAGCGCAAGGCGCTGGGTCGATCGTCAACATATCTACCTTCGCGGCCTTTGAGCCGGACCCGCTGTTCCCAACCTCGGGCGTATTTCGGGCAGCATTGGCGAGTTTCACCAAGCTTTTCGCAGATCGGTATGCGGCGGATGGTGTGCGAATGAATAATGTGCTGCCGGGGTTTATTGATAGCCTGCCCGAGAAGGAGGATCGCCGTACGCGTATTCCGATGGGGCGCTATGGCAAGGTGCGGGAGGTTTCAAGCATGGTGGCTTATCTTGCATCGGAGGATTCGGGCTATATCACCGGGCAGAACTTTCGGGTTGACGGCGGCTTGACCGCTTCGGTGTAAGGGGAACTGCGTAGGGCAGGGAGCGGGTTTTGGGGTGAGCAGAGGGGGGCTGTCTGCCCCCCAACAGGGTTTGCCGGGGGCAAACCCTTTCCCCCGAGGATATTTTAGCCGAACAGAAAGCCCGTTCATTTGAAGGGTTGGCAGGTGGTTCGCTCTGTTGGAAGGGAAGCCGCGAGGGGGTGGCGGCATCGGTCAGCCTGTTGCGCGACATATCCTTTGAAGCATTATAGCGGACATAGGGTTGCGCCAGAAACATGCGGTTTTCATAGCCTTCGGCCATGCCTCTCCCCTTTGTTTTGCCTGTTTCATATGGCCGGAAGTGGTTTTGCAAATCTTGCTGAGTTGCAATCATCTGACGCCTCGGCCATATATCGCAAAGACCCGTTGGGAGCGTGCAATGAACTATCTCGAGTTTGAAAAACCGTTGGCAGAAATCGAAGGCAAGGCCGAAGAGTTGCGTGCGATGGCGCGGTCCAACAAAGAGATGGACGTGGAAAAGGAAGCGGCGGGGCTAGATGCCAAGGCCGCGACAATGCTGCGTGATCTGTATAAGGGTCTGTCACCCTGGCAAAAATGCCTTGTGGCGCGCCACCCTGAAAGGCCGCATTGCAAGGATTATATCGACGCGTTGTTTACCGAATACACGCCGCTTGCCGGGGACCGGAACTTTGCCGATGACCATGCGGTGATGGGTGGGCTGGCCCGGTTCAACGATACGCCGGTGATGGTGATCGGCCATGAAAAGGGCAATGACACCAAAAGCCGGATTGAACGGAATTTTGGTATGGCGCGCCCCGAGGGCTATCGCAAAGCCGTGCGCCTGATGGATATGGCGCATCGCTTTGGCCTGCCGGTGATCACTTTGGTGGACACGCCCGGCGCTTTCCCCGGTAAGGGCGCGGAGGAGCGTGGCCAAGCGGAAGCGATTGCGCGCAGCACTCAGAAATGTCTGGGGATCGGCGTGCCGTTGATCTCGGTCATTATTGGTGAAGGCGGATCGGGGGGGGCGGTGGCGTTTGCGGCGGCGAACCGGGTCGCGATGCTGGAACATTCGGTCTATTCGGTGATCTCGCCCGAGGGCTGTGCCTCGATCCTGTGGAAGGATGCCGAGAAAATGCGCGAAGCGGCAGAGGCCCTGCGCCTGACAGCGCAGAATTTGCAAAAGCTGGGTGTGATTGACCGGATCATCTCGGAGCCGGTGGGCGGGGCGCAGCGCGCACGCAAAGAAACGATTACCGCGGTGGGCAAGGCCATAGAGACGATGCTGGCCGAGTTGACGGGCAAAACGCCGGAGGCCTTGATCAAGGATCGCCGGAAGAAGTTCATCGACATGGGTTCCAAAG
>CALEMZ010000395.1 GCA_937910975.1 uncultured Pseudorhodobacter sp.
GTCTTGCGGCCATGCTCTCGGCAGCTTGTACATCGGCAGAGCCATGCGCTTGGCCACCCGCTGAATGGATAGGCACATCGCCCACGTCTATCTCGACCAGATCATGCAGCAGCAACATCTGGATCACGCGGGAGATATCAACGCCCGGACCGGCCTGATCCGCAAGGATGAGCGCGTAGAGCGCGATATGCCAGCTGTGTTCGGCCGAATTTTCAAAGCGTGAACCATCGCAAAGTGTGGTGGCGCGGGTGACGGATTTCGGCGCGTCGGCTTCGGCCAGAAAGGTGATTATCTGTTCAAAACCAGATGCTTGCGGAGCAATATTAATTAAACGAGCAAGGGCGGCGTTATGGGCCTCGGGCCAGCGCATGGCCAGATCAGCGGCACGGCCCGTCGCCAGATTGTCGCGCACGATCTGCAGATGATCGGCGCGGGGCTGTGCTGCGCAAAGCACCTGAAACAGCGGATGCGCATGGTCCAGCACTTTGGCCCAGGCGGCGTCGGGGGATATTCCCGCCTCAAACTCCTGCCACAGCGCCAAAAGCTCTGCGCCCTGATCGGGGGGCAGCAGGCCAAAAAGCCGAAGGGCGGCGGCGGCCTCGGCATCACTTTGGCCGGGATTGGGCAGGTGGATCGGGTGGTCGCCCGCGTCCACCTCCACCAGATCATGCAGCAAAAGCATAGAGATAACACGGTGAACCGAGGTGCGCGCAGGCGCGTGGCCTTGAAACACCAAGGCCCAGAGCGCCACATGCCAGCTATGCTCCGCCGAGTTTTCTGCACGGCTGCCATCCATCAACACATTGGCGCGCAGAACCGATTTCAGGCGATCCGCCTCATTCAAAAAGGCAAATTGCGCGTCAAGTCGTGTGGTCAATGGCCGCCTGCGGAATAATCAGCCGGGGCTTCGGGCGCGTCGCCACCGGTCTTGGCGGCCGCTAGCGCCTTTTCGATAAACGCTTGGGCACGCCGCTCGGCGAGGCGTACGCGGACCGCAGTCAGGAATGCCTCCAGCAAAGTAGGCGACGATAGCTCAATCACCCGGCCGACCTTTTCATAAAAACGGTCGTCGTCGATATAATTCATCGCCTCCAGGGTGGATATGGCAAGCTCGTCACCAAGATCCTCAACAATGCTCATCTGCTCTGCTCCGTGACGCGGCGTTTGACATAGCCTGTCACAGTGTCGATCATCGGGGTCATATGCAATTCGTCATCCTTGAAGAAGTGGTCAGCCCCCTCGATCAGGGTATGGGTAATGGTGATGCCCTTTTGTTCATGCAGCTTGTTCACAAGGTTAACGGTATCTTTTGGAGGGGCCACTTTATCGGCCGTGCCGTTGATGACGAGACCCGAGGCGGGGCAAGGTGCGAGGAAAGAAAAGTCATACATGTTCGCGGGGGGGGCGACCGAGATGAAGCCGGTGATTTCCGGGCGGCGCATCAAGAGTTGCATGCCGATCCACGCGCCAAAGGAAAAGCCCGCGACCCAGCAATGCTTGGCGTTCTGGTTCATGGATTGCAGGTAATCCAGCGCCGAAGCCGCATCGGACAGCTCGCCAATCCCCTGATCATATTCGCCCTGCGACCGCCCCACACCCCGAAAGTTGAAGCGCAGAACTGTGAAGCCCATTTTGTAAAAGGCATAATGCAGGTTGTAGACAACCTTGTTGTTCATTGTGCCACCAAATTGCGGATGCGGGTGTAACACAATGGCGATTGGGGCGTCGCGTTCCTTTTGTGGGTGGTAACGACCTTCGAGACGGCCTTCGGGGCCGGCAAAAATTACTTCGGGCATTGCGCTCGCCTTGTCACTTTCCTGCGGTGGGCTTTGGTGGACAAAAGCCCGGCGCATATTTAGAACGGTTCAAAATAGGCCTCGTTTGGCCTGCGGTTATGGTTGAGTTAAGCGGCCTGTCGGTGCAGGTCAATGTGTTTGGTAGAAATTGGTCCCGAAATGGCGGCCGAAGCGGTGGGGAAACGCAATGAAACTCTCGACCAAGGGGCGCTATGCCATGGTTGCGCTGACGGATCTGGCCCTAGCCGGGGAAAAGATCAGGGAGGAGGGGCTGGTCTCCTTGTCCGAGATTGCCAAACGGCAAGATATTTCCTTGCCCTATCTGGAGCAGCTTTTCGTCAAGCTCCGTCGCGCTGGTCTGGTGGAGGCGGTGCGCGGCCCCGGTGGCGGCTATCGGCTGGCGCGGGTGCCTTCGGAAATTCGGATCAGCGAGATCATGGAAGCGGTGGAGGAAACCGTCAGCGCCATGCATTCGGGGGCAGGGGCTTCGGGCGGGGTGTCGGGAAGCCGCGCGCAATCCTTGAGCAACCGCCTGTGGGAGGGGTTAAGCGCGCATGTCTATGTGTTTTTGCACCAAACCCGGCTTTCGGATGTCATCCGCAACGAAATGCAGCCATGCCCCGCCGTGCCCGCGCTGTTTCGGGTGGTGGATGAGGATTAAGTGCGGGGCGGGGCCGCTGCCCTCCCCCTGAGTTTTGAACAAGTATGAAAGCGAGTGAGCGCGTGGCTTCACGGATCTATCTGGATTGGAATGCTACCACGCCTTTGCGCACAGAGGCGCGGGCGGCGATGATTGCGGCGATGGATGTGCTGGGTAACCCGTCCTCGGTTCATGCCGAGGGGCGTGCTGCCAAGGCGCTGGTGGAGCGCGCGCGCGCGCAGGTGGCAGCAGCTTTGGGCGCGGAGGGGGCGGATATCGTCTTTGTCGGCTCGGCCACCGAAGGGGCGGCTTTGGCCTGTGCCGGGCGGGGGCTGCATTGCGCCGAGGTGGAGCATGATGCCGTGTTAAGCTGGTGTGCGGCGGATTTGCCGGTTTTGGCCACAGGCGCTGTGCAGGTGGCGGAGCCGGGTCGCGCCGCATTGCAGCTGGCCAATTCCGAAACGGGGATTGTGCAAGACATGCCACAAGGGCTTGCCGTGAGCGATCTGACGCAGGCTTTTGGCAAGATCCCTTTGTCCTTCAACTGGCTGGGTTGCGATGTGGGGCTGGTTTCGGCCCATAAGCTGGGCGGCCCGAAAGGCGTGGGGGCGGTGGCACTGCGCCGCGGCATTGACTTGCCGGCCCAGATCAAGGGCGGCGGGCAAGAAATGGGGCGGCGCGCGGGCACCGAAAACATCCTTGGCATCGCCGGATTTGGGGCTGCGGCAGAGGCTGCGGCGCGTGATTTGGCCAATGGCGTTTGGGAAGAAATCGGCCAGTTTAGAAATATTCTAGAAAGGGCATTGTCTGCCCAGACAAATAATACTATTTTTGTCGGGAAAGACGAAACACGCCTTCCCAACACGCTGTGCCTTATCGCCCCGGGCTGGAAAGGCGAGACGCAGGTGATGCAGATGGACCTTGCCGGCTTTGCCATATCGGCAGGATCGGCCTGTTCCTCGGGCAAGGTGCGTGCCAGCCGTGTGTTGCGCGCGATGGGCTATGATGAGGCGCTTGCCGCCTCAGCGATCCGGATCTCTTTGGGTCCGGAGACGACAGAAGAGATGGTCCTGCGGTTCGCGGAAACCTGGGCCAAACACTATGGTAAGCACTGCGCGCGGCTTGCCTGAAGAGATTGAACCCGGTGCAATACTGGGAGAGGAGATAAGACGATGACTGCCATGCCAAAGCTTGAAACCGAGGTCCGCGACGGCGTTGACCGCGAGACGATTGAGACGGTTAACGCCATGGCAGGCAAGTATAAATACGGTTGGGAAACCGAGATTGAGATGGAGTTTGCGCCCAAGGGTGTGAATGAGGACATCGTGCGCCTGATCTCGTCCAAGAACGAAGAACCGGAGTGGATGCTGGAGTGGCGCTTGGCCGCATATCAGCGCTGGGTCGGGATGACAGAGCCGGATTGGGCGATGCTCAACTACCCCAAGATCGACTATCAAGACATCTATTACTACGCCAAACCCAAGAGCATGGAGGTCAAACCCAAGTCGTTGGATGAGGTGGACCCGAAGCTGCTTGCGACCTACGCAAAGCTGGGAATTCCACTGAAAGAACAAATGCTTCTGGCAGGTGTTGAAGGTGCAGAAGAGCCGCGCCGCGTGGCGGTGGATGCGGTGTTTGATTCCGTGTCGCTTGGCACCACCTTCAAGGCGGAACTGGCCAAGGCCGGGGTGATCTTTTGCTCAATCTCCGAGGCCATTCGCGAACACCCGGAGCTGGTGAAGAAATACATCGGCTCGGTCGTGCCGCAGTCGGATAACTTCTTTGCCACGCTGAATTCGGCGGTGTTTTCCGATGGCTCTTTCGTCTACATCCCGCCGGGCACGCGCTGCCCGATGGAGCTTTCAACCTATTTCCGCATCAATGCCGAAAATACCGGCCAGTTTGAGCGCACGCTGATCATCTGCGATAAGGGCGCTTACGTGTCCTATCTTGAAGGCTGTACAGCGCCGAAACGCGATACAAATCAATTGCATGCGGCGGTGGTTGAGATTGTGATCATGGAAGATGCCGAGGTGAAATATTCCACCGTGCAAAACTGGTATCCGGGCGATGAAAATGGCGTTGGCGGGATTTTCAATTTAGTGACCAAGCGCGCCGATTGCCGGGGGGACCGGGCCAAGGTGATGTGGACGCAAGTGGAAACCGGCTCTGCGATCACGTGGAAATACCCGTCATGCATCCTTCGCGGCGATGATTCACAGGGCGAGTTTTACTCCATTGCGATTGCGAAT
>CALEMZ010000396.1 GCA_937910975.1 uncultured Pseudorhodobacter sp.
CTCGGTGGTGGTGATCGCATTTTGCACCATCTCCCGGTCAATCGTCGCCCCTAGCGTGTCTTGGTAATAGGAGGTTATCGCCCCCAGTATCAAAAGGAAGGCCAGAACCGGCTTTTGTGCCCGGCGCAGGGCGAAAAGCGATGTGATGAGCAAAGTCAGCGCAAAGACAGCTCCGCCAAAAACGGCAATGGTCAACGTATCGCCGAAGCTGGCAATATTGCGCTGCCAGAAGGTGTTGTTATGCACCGCCATGATGAACAAAGCGACGAGGATGTTCAGAAGCAGCGGCGATAAAGAGGGGCGAAAGCGCGCGGAGTTTGATTGCTTTGGAGACGTGCTGGACACGGTTATTGACCTTATTGATTGCACGGGTTGTTGATGGACTGAGGGGCGCATACGCCTTCTTGGCCCATCTCACAAGTCAGACGGATCAGAGCATGTCGGAGACACGATTTGAGGCAGAAGAAATATCCCGCCCGATGCCGTCAATTGTGCCGCAAGATGCCAAGGCTGCCATAAGAAGAAGGGCGGCCAAGGGGCGGAGTTTGGAAGTTTTTGTTTTCATGGGCCTGTTCTCACCTCATAAGAAAGCGCGCTTTATGCGGGCTTGTCTATTTTTCATACCACCAGACATCGGGCTGAAACCCCGGCCAATCTCCATAAATTGGGAATTCGGTTGGGAATTTCAATTCCTTTACATGGGCCAGACGCGAATATCTTGAGAACCAAAAAGGCACGACATAGCGCCCGGCGGTCAATACACGGTCCAAAGCACGGGTCGCGGCGATGAAATCTTGCTGGCCGGTCGCGTTGAGCAAGGTTGCGATCATCGCCTCGGCTGCGGGGGAATTCATCCCCATCAGGTTGCGGCTGCCCGGTGTGGCGACGCCTGCCGAACCCCAGTAGAAAGTTTGCTCATTGCCTGGGCTGAGCGACATGCTGCGGATCATATGGGTCATATCAAAGTCATAGGCATTGGTGCGTTCGGTCATCTGCGCGCTGTCGATGGTGATCAGATTGGCCGCAATGCCAAGGGGTTTGAGCGCCTCGATATACATATTGGCGATGGTGATGACCTCAGACGCGCCGTTGGTCAGCAAGATGTCAAAAGTGAAGGGCTTGCCTTCGGCGTTTTTCAGCACGCCTGCGGCATCGGCCACCCAACCAGCCTCCTCCAGCAACGCCTTGGCGGCGCGGATATTCTTGCGGTTTGTGGCGCCATCGGCCACGGGCAGGGCATAGCCCACAATGGTTCCGGGGGGCAGGGTTTCGGCGAAGGGTTGCAGCAGTTCCAGTTCGCGGCCATTCGCGGGGGTTCCCGGATCCATGCCCAGAACGGAGTTGTGGAAATAAGACTGGATGCGCGGCGCGGTGCCGCCGGTGATGGTGGTGTTTATCTGTTCAAAGTTGAAGGCGAGGATCAGCGCCTCACGCACGCGCCAATCCTGAAACTGGGGGCGGCGGGTGTTCATCACAAAACCGTCGATCCCTGAGGGGCGGGAATGCGGAACTTCGGATTTCACGATATCGCCGGATTTCACGGCCGGGAAGCTGTATTGCTCATCCCATTTCGCGGCATTGCTTTCACGGTAGCTGGTTATTTCGCCTGCTTTGAAGGCTTCAAATACCACGCCGCCATCGCCGAAATAGTCGTAGCGCACCTCATCAAGGTTGTGGCGGCCCTTGTTGAAGGCAAGGTCGCGGCCCCACCAATTAGGGTTTTTCACGAAGGAGACGAAGCGCCCGGCCTCGAATGCGCCGACGCTATAGGGGCCGGAGCCGATCGGGGCCTCCAGCGTGGATTCGGTAAAATCCTTGCCCTCCCATTGCGCTTTTTTCAACACCGGACGCAGACCCATGATCAGCGGGAGTTCACGGTCCTGAACATTGAAGGTGAATTTGACAGAGCGCGGGCCGGTAATCTCGGCGGATGCAATCTTTTTCCAGGAGTTGAGATAGCGCGGATGGCCGATGGTGCCGAGCGTCTGGAAGGACCAGAGCACATCTTCGGCGGTAACGGGGCTGCCGTCGGAGAATTTTGCCTCCGGGCGCAGGGTGAATTCGACGTAAGTCCGCGCCTCATCCGTATCAACC
>CALEMZ010000397.1 GCA_937910975.1 uncultured Pseudorhodobacter sp.
CGGGCATTTCCTTGCCGTTTACAGTGACCTTGCCAGTACCCGGCTTGATCCAGACGCGTGCAACCGCGTCCTTACGCTTGCCAGTCGCATAGGCGCGGCCCAGTTTGTCACGCATTGGTTCACGCACAATAGCGGCCTGAACAGCGGCTGCCGGCGTATCGGCCACTGCCGACTTCAGATCGTCGAGGGATTTGATTTCGTCCATGCTCATGCGCTCCGCGTGTTCTTCGGGTTCAACGATGCAACATCGAGAACGGTGGGCTGCTGGGCTTCGTGCGGATGCTCGGCGCTTGCGTAAACGCGCAGGTTGGTCATCTGCTGTGCGCCAAGCGAGTTACGGGTGATCATACGCTCAACAGCTTTGATCACAACACGCTCAGGATGCGCACCATCGAGCACTTGGGCCGCGGTGCGGAACTTGATCCCGCCCGGGTGGCCGGTGTGCCAGTAGTAACGCTTGTCCGCGCGCTTGTTGCCGGTCATTTGCACTTTGTCAGCGTTGATCACGATGACATTGTCGCCCATGTCCATATGCGGGGTAAAAGTCGGCTTGTTTTTGCCGCGCAGGATACTAGCCACGATCGTGGCAAGACGGCCCAGAACGATACCTTCGGCATCGATCAGGATCCACTTCTTGGTAATATCCGCAGGCGTTGCGGTAAAGGTTTTCATTTGACACCCTTTGAAGTGTGATGGGGTTGCCCCCGTAATCTCGGATGGCGTTGTATCTTGCAGCACGGCGATGCAGTCAAGGGGGTGACTGGTTAATTAATCATTTCAAAACAATGCGTTACAAAATAGGTAGCATAATACCCCATTAAATCAGCGCAAGATCGGGGGTTTTGACGGGTCCATCCCCGGCGCGGCCGGGCCAGCCGGGGCCGTGGCGGCGGGTTCCGGCAAATCAAAGCGCAAGGCAACCCGTGACATCCGCACTGTCGCCGACGCATCGGGGGACAGAAAGGTCACGTCCATTTCGCCCGCTTCCACCCCTGAAAATGTCAGCGCTTCACTGGCTGCACGGGTCAACGCGCCCTCGGCCCCAGGAACAGCGCCGATAAAGGCCAGCATATGGCCCTGACGCCCATCCTCATAGCGCACCGCGGCCAAAAGCGCCGCCTGCGCCAACCCGCCAGCCCGCGAAAGCTTGGCATCCAGCGCCTGCATCAGGGCGACTGGCAAACCGCGCGGAGCCTCAAAGGCGATAGGCCGCGCCGCGAGTTCGTCCGGCGCGTTGCCCAATGTCTGCGCGAGCCAGATCAACGCTTCTTCCGAGACGAGAAATTCCGCCTCGCCCGCACCAAGGTTTACCCCCAGCGCCACCTGTTGGCCCGCAAGATGGGCCGCAACCACACGGCCCGGCAATTCAACATAGGGCATCGGAGTGGCGCTGGCGGCTGCCAGGCGCTCCTCGCTGTCAAAGGCAAGCACAACGCGCCCCTCATCCAGCGTCACCACCATTGGCTCCACCCGGCCTTCCTCGGCCTCACATTCCAACATCAGATACAGCATCCCATCTGCAAGCCGCGCATAATAGCGCAAGCGTGCGGCATCATCCTCGGGGTTTGCCATCATGGCCAGATGGGCCGCATCTAATACACTGGCGGCTCCGGTTTGCGCACCTGACATCACATTCCCCTTCGTCGACATATCTGCCTCCCCGCAATAGGCCCCGCCCTGCCGAGGGGCAAGATGCAAGCAGAGCACAGTCACCGCATTTCCGGAGGCATGAATTGCGATGGATCAGGCAGAAGCCTATGTAGAGCGGATGTCTGCTCATAATTCACAAGGCTGCCGCCCGTGACTCCTGCCTCCCCCTATCTGCGCCATTATGCCAAGGCGATGCTCGCCGGTGCCACGATTGCCACTGCTGCAGTAAATATCGCGCCGGAAGTTTACTATGACGCAATCGAATGGCACCCATTTGACAGCGCGCTGCTGGATAGTCTGCATCTGTTCCATCCGGGACTTACGCTGGCCACGTTGGTGTCCAGCCTCCTGATACCGATGTTTGTGCTGCTGATTGGCAAGGAAATCTGGGAAGCCTTGGTACTGGCGCGCGGCGGATTGCACGGAAAGTTGGCGATTGCTCCGCTCTCTATGGTTTTGGGGGGCATGTTGGTTGCCGCCTTGCTATGGCAGGTTCTGACCGGGCTGATTGAAACCGCAGAAGAGGCTACGGACGCCGTCGGCTGGGTCATGCCCTTTGGCAGTGATGTTGTGCTTGCGTTCTTCTTTGGGCGGATGATCTTTGGCAAATCCCACCCCGCCCTGCAAGTTTTGCTGTTCATGTGCATTCTTGATGGATTGATCGGCTTGGTCGTCAGCGGGCTTGTCACCCCCATCGGATTTAACCTGCGTCCGCTCTGGCTGCTTTTGCCGGTTGCGGCGGCGGGGATCGGCTATGTAACGCTAACGCGCCCCTTGCACGCGCCCAACCTGCTGGAACGTGACCGACGGCGCGCGGGTCAGATCTGGCCCTGGCTGGTACTGGGTTTGGTCAGTTGGGTCGGGGTCAGTGCCGCGGGCTTGCCGCCCGCGCTTGGCCTGCTGCCACTATTGCCTGCCATGCCGCATGGCGACCATAGTTTTGGGATGTTTGCCGAGGCCGAAGGCTTTCTGACCGATCCGCTAAACCGCGTTTCACATTTTCTGATGGCGCCGGTGACCCTTATCCTGTTCCTTTTTGGATTGACGCATGGCGCGATGGATTTTGGGGCGTTTGGCCCGACAACATGGGTGACGCTTGGCGCGCTCTGGCTGGGCAAACCTTTGGGCATCCTTGCTGTGGCCGCGACGCTAATGGCCTTGGGCCTCTCATTGCCTGACAAATTGAAATTGCGTGAAATGGCCTATGTCGCTGGCCTTATGGGCATCGGCTTTACCTTGCCACTGATGGCGCTTGAAACCGCATTGCCGGGGGGGGCGATGCAAGAGGCCGCGCGACTTGGTCTGGGCCTTAGTCTATTGGCCGGGCCTGTGCTTTTTCTTCTGTCGCGCCGCGTCCCGCCAAAAGCCCCCCTATGGAGTAAGCCGAGCCGCCAATAACCTTGCCGCTTGTCCGCAAAACCGACATAATGCTGCCAGAATGCTCATATATCGACAATAAAGGCCAGTAATACGGCCTTGGTGGAATGGTATTAACCAATTCAACGTATCTCGGACCAAACTGGGAACATGAGGCGAGGACTGAAAGCAGGCCAATGATCGCGTTTGAAAATGTGAGCAAATCCTTTTGGACCGGCAAG
>CALEMZ010000398.1 GCA_937910975.1 uncultured Pseudorhodobacter sp.
TCCCCTCCACCCCGAACAGTGCTTGCGGGCGCAGCCAGCCAATACCCATCGGCCCCTCAGCCATCACCTGCGCCGAAATCACTGCATCCGCCCCGAAAGAGGGTAAAAACAACGAGTACCCCCAAATTGCAAAGCCCGTACACAGGCCCGCAATTGCCCCCACTCGCGTGGCCCCGCGCCAGAAAATGCCGCCCATCATCGCCGGCAAAATTTGCGCTACCCCAACGAATGAGATCAACCCGATCGCCGCCAGTGCCGCCGAGCCTCCCGAGGCGCGATAATAGGCATAGCCCAAGGCCAATATCGCCGCGATAGACAAGCGGCGTGACAATAAAACCAGCCTCCGCACATCGCCCGGAACCGCCTTTGCCGATCGTAGCGACAGCCAGAACGGCATCACGATATGGTTCGAGACCATCGTCGCCAGCGCAATCGCAGCCACGATGACCATCGAGGTGGCACTGGAAAACCCACCCAGAAAGGCAAGCATCGCCAGCCCGCCCTGCCCCTGGCTCAGGGGCAAGGTCAGCACGAACAAATCCGGGTTTGATCCTTCCGGCATCAGTTCCAGCCCAACCACCGCAATCGGGATCACGAACAGGCTCATCGCCAGCACATAAAGCGGAAACGCCCAGCTGGCCGTGGCCAGATGCCGCTCATCACTGTTTTCCACCACCAGCACCTGAAACATGCGCGGCAGGCAAATCACCGCCGCCGCCGAAAGGAATATCAACCCCGTCCAGCGCGAAGGCTTCATATGCCATTCCGCCATCGGGCTGGCATCGATTCGCGCTAAAATATCGGCAGGCCCGCCCGCGATACCCCAGACCACGAAGGAGCCGACCGCAATCAGGGCCACCAGCTTGACCACGGCCTCCACCGCAATTGCCGTGACCACGCCGGTGTGCTGCTCATTGGCATCCAGATTGCGGGTGCCGAATAGGATGGTGAACAGCGCCAATCCGCCCGCCACCCAGATTGAGGTGACATCGCCATCCGGCTTGGCCCAACCATCCGCCGTGGCGCTGGCAAACACGCCGAAAGACAAGGTAACGGATTGCAGCTGCAAGGCTATATAGGGCGTGGCCGCCATCACGCACATCACCGTCACAATCACGCCCAGCAGGTTTGATTTGCCATACCGGCTGGAAATCAGGTCGGCGATTGAGGTGACACGATGCTGCCGCCCGATCCGAACCAGCTTGCGCAGCACCCACCACCAGCCCACAAAAACAATCGTCGGACCTAGGTAAATGGTCAGAAACTCCAGTCCCGACCGCGCCGCATAGCCTACAGCGCCGTAAAACGTCCACGCTGTACAATAGACCGAGAGCGATAGCGTATAAACCAAGGGCGAGCGCAGCCAGCCTGCCGCGCCCATTGCCGCCCGCCGCTCAACCGCAAAGGCCACGAAGAACAGAAAGATGACATAGGCTAGGGCGGATAGGACAAGAAGGTTAAAGGGCATCTCAACGCTTATCCCTGAGGTTTTCCGCCCCGCGCGCGGAGCCTTCGGCCTCGCTGCTCAGTCGCCGCGCCAACAGAGCCGCCACAATGATCAGAAACAACCAGATCGCAAAGAGATATATCGCATCCGCTCCGGTGCGCCGCACGTCGCTGATCTCATCCCCCCAAAGCATCGGCAGAATCATCAAGAACCCGGCCAAGACCGGCAGCAACCGGGCGGCATCGCGCAACCGGCGCTGCCGATAGCTTTGTGGTGCCAAAAACAACGGCCTTTTCATTGCGCACCCAATGCCCGGACAGAGGTCAAAATCTCGGCGTTGGAAAACGGTTTGGTCATGAACATATCCGCCCCCGCACGCTCCGCCGTCTCGCGGTCGCAACCTTGCCCTTTGGCCGTCAGCATCAGCACCCGAAGCGCGACAAACTCCGGCAAGGCACGCAGCGC
>CALEMZ010000399.1 GCA_937910975.1 uncultured Pseudorhodobacter sp.
TCAACATAAAACACGCAATTTCAGGTGCAAACTCCAAGATTTTGGTTGCCCCGGCTTTGGCTGCTGGCATAGGTTTTCTTAACTCACCACTTTTGATCTCGCAATTATCAATCTCAAAGAACAGTTTGAAGCGCGGGTAGGATGGCCCTTCAGTGATATAAGCTGCGGCGGCACATTGGGCGGCGCTGATCGGTTTCATCGTAGTATTGGGCGGCTGGCCTATACGGGCCTCCATCTGGTCTGCAAAGGCGTCTAGATCATCAGAGGTTTGGGCAAAGACCTCAAGCTGAAAGGCGCTTTGATCTGAAAGGGTTGGAAGGGCGGCAAAGCAAGGCGCTTTGGGCATCTCAGCCAGAACATCCAGCACGGATTGATAGGTAAGCACGCTTTCTTGCGGCGTCAGGGCGGGTGCTGGGGCGGCGATGCCCTCTTGCTCCAGCACCTCGGGCGCGGGCGGAAGGGAGGGCGCGGGCACTGGCGCGATTTGCGGTAGCGCGGCAATCGTGGCGGGCGGCGCAGCGCTGGTTGAGGCCACGGGTTGCACCGCAGTGGTGGGCGGCGAAAGCAAGGCCGCGGCCACCCGCGTCGCCGCAGGTGCCGAAGCCACAACCGAAGCTGCGCGCACGGTCATGGTCCCAATGGCAGCGGGGACGGAGGCGGCGGGGGCGCTAAGCCCCGGCACTTTGGCCGTCGGTTGGGCCGCCAAGGTGCCTGAGCTTTTCACGGTTGCGACGGTGGGTGCTGCGGGCCGCGCGGGCATAACGCTGCTGGGGGGAGTCGCAGCGGGGGCAAGCGCCGTGACACTCGGCGCGGCAATCTTGGGGGCAGGTTTGGCGGAAAGCGCGGGAGCCGTGGCCACCGCGCTGGTCCGCGCAGATGTAACGGGTTGCACCGCTGATACGCTTGGCGCGGTGCTGGCCGTGGCCCGCTGGGCTGAGGATGTGGCGGACAGCTTTTGGCTTTTTACCGTCGCGGCCGTTTCAACCGAGCGCTCCTCGCCTGCCACGCTGCTGGCCACGGCCATAATCTCCACCTGAGGCATGACCAACGGCTGCGGCACGATGTTGCGCGCGCTATAGGCCGCCAGCCCTTGTTGCACCAAAACCAGATGCACCGCCGCAGCGATTGCGCTTGCACCCAGCCAGAGAAAAGCGGTGCTGCCTTGGGTCATGGCGCCCGCTCCGGCCGGATATGCAGCGTGACCAAACGCATGGAAACCCCTGCCAGGTCAGGCCGGGTTGTCAGGGCCATCAAACGATCGGCCGAAAGTTTACTATCGGCCAGCACATAAAGCGCCTCGGGCATGTCTGGCCCCAACTGGCCTGCCACCTCATCGGCGCTGATCGGCTGCCCATCCAGCGCCATATCGCCTTGCTTGTCGATCAACAAAAGCGGGCGCGGCAGGCGTTCCAATGGAAGATCCGAGGTTTCGGCAAGGTTCACGCTGGTTTCACCTTGCTGGACCAGCGACCCGGTGATCAGAAA
The DNA here is from genome assembly GCA_937910975.1 of uncultured Pseudorhodobacter sp. Lineage (GTDB taxonomy): Bacteria > Pseudomonadota > Alphaproteobacteria > Rhodobacterales > Rhodobacteraceae > Pseudorhodobacter. The sequence continues at coordinate 1,486 of CALEMZ010000399.1, forward strand.
GAAAAACACCAAAAGCAAAACGATATTCACAATCGCCAGCGAAAAATCGGGCTGGCGGCGGGGGCGGCTTGGGGCAAGGCGGGCAGCGCGCATCGCTTAACCTCCCTCGGCCTGACTGCCCGAAACCAAGCGCACCTTGGTAACACCGTTGCTTCCCAGCGCCTCCAGCACGGTGGCGATATCTTGGACCGCGGCCGAACGTGTGGGGAAAATCAGCACATCGGCAACCTTTTCGCCCAATAGCGCGGGGATTACGGAGGCAAGATCAGCCAGCGGCAGAGATTGATCGCCCGCTCGGATTTGCCCGCGCGACAGGTGCCACACCACAAGTGCGTCATTCGCAATTGGCGTGGGGGCCTGCGCATCCGCTTGCCCTGTGATCGCGGACTGGCCCGCAGGCGCACCACCTGTCAGGGAAATCAGGGAATAGGGCGAGAGCGTAGAGGACAACATGAAAAAGATCAGCAGTTGGAACATGGCATCAGCCAAAGGTGTGAGCGCAAAGCCATAGCGGCGTGGGCGGTGCCCGGCAGCTTGCAACGAAATCATGCTGCCCTGCCCTGCCACTTCATCACCCCACGCGTACCGATTGCGTCACCGAATCCACGCTGCCATGGATCGCGACGGACAAGAGCGCCTCAAGGTCCTGACGTTCTGTTTCAATACGGCCTTCCAGCCAGATCGCCACAAAATAGAATACCAAGGCAATGGAAAGACCGACTGCCGTGGTTGTCAGCGCCGTCCAGATACCGCCGGCCAAAAGTGCCGGGTCAACCCCCCCGGTGCTTTGCGCCAAGGTGCCAAAAGCATCAATCATGCCGACCACTGTACCCAACAGACCAAGCATCGGGGCGGCTTGCACCACCGCTTCCAGCGCGCGCATCCATTTGGACATTGCGCCCAGCTCAGCCAAAGCTGCCTGACGGCCAATTTCGTCGACCCAATCGGGCGCGTCGGGCTTTTGGGTTTGGGCCATAAGGACTGCGCGCAGCACGCGCAACTGCACACCCCGGCCTGATGTAGCCGCCAACGCTTTGTCTTTCTGGCCCGCATGCCAAAGACCCAAAATTTCCGAGGCCTTGCGCCTGCGGCCCAGCCCCAGAATGGAAAATTGGGCAATTTTGAACAGCGTGACGGTCGTCGCCACCACGGACAGCACAACAAGCGCCGCGAAAACCACAAGAGTTACGGCGTCAAAACCTGCGATATCAGGCATATCACATCCTTAACTGATGCATCGCCGTCGCGTGGAACGGCCAAGAGGGTGTCAATTGAACTGAATCGTTCGGACCCGGCTGCTGAGCAGTTGATTGTCACGGCAAACGTCTTGCTCGCCCTGATCAGAAGTACATTCCACTGGGCCATTAACCGAAATACGCGATATTGCGGCGCAACCCTGCTCAGGCAAATCAAACTGTACAACGCGGGTTTTGCCCACCGGAAGCCAGCC
>CALEMZ010000400.1 GCA_937910975.1 uncultured Pseudorhodobacter sp.
GTCTTTTGCGCAGCCTGACGTGTTTGAAGTGGAGTTGCGGGAGGGCTGGCAGATGAAGAATGGCAGCCAGATGGTCGCCTTTCATCTTGCGCTGCGGGATGGTTGGAAAACCTATTGGCGCGCGCCTGGCGATAACGGCATTCCGCCAATTTTTGATTGGGCGGGGTCGCGCAATGTGGCTTCGGTTCGGTTTCACTGGCCGCGCCCTGAGGTGTTTGAATTGGGGGGGGGGCCGGCCATCGGCTACAGCCATGAACTGGTGTTGCCAGTAGAGATCGTGCCCAAGGATCCGTCGCTGCCGGTAACGTTGAAGGCAGCGGTTGATTTGGGCGTTTGCTCCGATATCTGCATTCCGGCCAGTTTTGTGGTGATGGCAGATCTGCCGCGCCCCGGTACCTCGGATGAAAACATCCACCGTGCATTGCGGCAGCGCCCGTCTACGGCCAAGGAAGCAGGAGTTTCGAAGGTGTCTTGCGAAATTTCGCCGCAAAAGGATGGGATGAGGCTGACGGCTTTGCTGCGTATGCCGTCAACCGGCGGGCAAGAGGTTGTGGTGGTGGAGACGGGGATCGCAGGAGTCTGGGTTTCGTCTGCGGATGTGGAACGGCAGGGCAAGGAACTGCGCGCCGAGGTGGATATGATCGGACCTAGTGGCGGGGTATTCACGCTGCAACGGGATGCGATTGTTGTGACGGTGTTGGGCAAGCATCGCGCGGTAGAGATAAGGGGCTGTGCCGCGCCCTGATCGCAGGGGCCTGATGCGCCGATTGCTACGCGGCTGAGGCCAGATTACGAACTGGCGCTGTGCATGCGTTCAATATAGGCGCGCATTTCCTCGGCCTCATGCCGGGCCTCGCGCAGGCCTTCCATAGCGGCGCGCAATTCGGCCTCGGTCTGGCTGATTTGGTTGGTCAGCTCTGCCTCGCGTTGCTCCAGATACAAAATGGCCTGATCGCGCATTTCTTCGGCTTCGTGCAGGGATCTGGCGAGGTTATCCACTTCGTTCACATCGCCGCCCGCGACACGGGTAAAGCGATGCAAGAGCCAATGCATGAACCAGCCCAGCATGAAGGCCAAGAAAAGGATGACGGTCGTGGCAATGATGAATTCGGTGCGGTTCATACGGACGCATTTATCTTTTTCAACGGGGCGAAACAAGCAGGCATTGCACGATTATGGCTTGGCACGTGGACGGCGCCATTTTTCATCGGTGGGTTCAAAGACAAGAGTTTCTTCAGCCGGCAGTTCTGCCTCGGTGGGAGCTTCGGCTTCGGCAGCGGGAGGGGTTTCGCTGCGTTGGGCAGTTTCCTCAGTAGTCTTATTCTTTTCGGCAACGGCGGCTTGGGCCAAATCAACCGGCGAAGGTGCTGAGGTAGGCTCTGGCGCGCTTAGCAATTTGAACTCGATTCGTCGGTTGGCTTCGCGGCCTTCTTCGCTGCCGTTATTGGCAACCGGGTTTTCCTCACCATAGCCTTTGGCGGTGAAGGCTGTCACGGGTGCGCGGCGGCCTTGCAGTGCGGTCAAAACGGCTTCGGCACGGGCTTGGCTGAGCGCGCGATTGCCGCCCTCAGAGCCTTGGCTATCGGTGTGGCCCGAGATTTCCATTTCCAAAGCCGGGCAGAGGCCCAGAACTACGGTCAGGGCGTCGATGATCTTGGCGGCACTGGCGTCAATCTCAGCGGAGCCGGGAGCAAAGGTAATCTTTTCGCGCTGCATCACGGCGTTCAGATCGGCGGCACATTCTTCAGGCGTGGGCAGGGCGGCCAACGGATCAAACTGTTCGTCATAGGTGACGTTGATGCGAAAAGTTTTGCCTTGGCCCAGCTTGCCGGACAGGATTTGCGAGATGCGGGCGCGACCATCGGGCTTGCCGGTGACGCCGTTGATTTCCACGGTATCGGCGCGTACCACAAGTGCACCGTGATGCAGCAGTGCTAGGGATTCGAGCCCTGCCAGCACCCGGATAGACCAGCCATCGGGCAGATCATCATCCAAGCGGGTCGCGGTATAGACCCGGTCTGCCCCGAACTGTGAACGCGCATAACTATCGGCGGCGGCGCGCAGCACCTCATCC
>CALEMZ010000401.1 GCA_937910975.1 uncultured Pseudorhodobacter sp.
AGGGCCGCATCAATGGACGACGGGATCGCGGGGGTCACGGTTTCCACCGCTGAAAGCACGCCTACGCGGGGCGACTTGATGCCAATGGAGATCGCCAGATCAATGGCATTTTGTACGATATCGACCTTGGTGGCCAGATCGGGCGCGATGTTGATCGCAGCGTCGGTGACAAGCAGCGGATGTTCCAGCCCCGGCACATCCATCACGAAAATATGGGTCAGGCGACGGCCAACGCGCAGGCCGGTGTCGCGCGCGACCATAGGGCGCAGCATGTCATCGGTGTGGATATTGCCTTTCATCATCGCATCGGCGCGCCCCTCATGCACCAGCGCCACAGCGCGGGCCGCAGCCTCTTGCGGGGTGTGGGCAGCGATGATTTCCAGCCCTGTCAGGTCTGCGCCCAATTCAGCGGCGGCGGCGGCGATTTTGGCAGGATGGCCGACCAGAATGGGCGTGATGATGGTATGTTTCAACGCCAGCAGCGCGCCGCCCAGCGTAGCCGCATTTTCCGGGCAGATCACGGCGGTGCGCAGGCTGGGCAGCGGCTCCGCCAACGCCAGAAGCGCCTCAAAATGCCGGTGGCGGCGCACGGTGAGGCCAGGAAGGTTGGAGCCATCGACCCGGTAAGCCTTGCTGGGGGCCTGAACCCGCACAGTGCCCGACAAGATCAGTGTGCCATTCCTACCATGCGCGACCTTAGCGGACAGTGTCACGATACCATCAGCTTTTTCGGCGACGGTGACGGTGGTCAGCAACTCATCCCCCGCATGGGCGCGGGCGTGGAATTCGTAAGCCTGCGAGAGGGTTATAATGCCCGGCCCCGGAAGCTGCGTGCCCAAAAGGGCGGCTACCAGTGAGGCGGCAAAGGCCGAAGGCACCATTGCCTCGGCCTGCCCGTCACCATCGCCATCCAGCCCCGGCAGGTGCAGGGGGTTATGGTTTCCGGTGGCGGCAGCAAAGATGAAAAGATCATCCGCCGTGCAAAGCCGGGCGGCGCTGGCCGTATCGCCGATGTTCAGCGCATCAAAGAGCCGGTTTTCCAAGATCATCACACACTCCGCTTTCATTCATTGCGCAGTGTGCCGCCCCAGCGTGACTGGGGCAAGACCGCTTCAAACCGTTTGCGCTGGAAACCCAACACCAGCGAGCGCCTTGATCATCGCCTCGACAGGCTGGAAGGAAGAAATTTCGGCGCGGCGGTTGGCCAGATCAATCTGGACCGAGGCTATTGGGTCCAGCTTCTGGATGGCGGCTTCAACAGCGGCTTTGCAATGGCCGCAGCTCATATCCGGGATGGAAAGGGTGGTCATGGGCAGGCTCCTCGTGATTTTGGTTAGATATGGGGGTTCCTGTTGGGGGAAGGTCAAGAGGATAAATTTCGCACTTGAGGCTTGACCTTCCAGTGACAGGAAGCCTTATATCCAACGCAGGAAAGTGAGGCCCATGATGTCCGGATATACGTTTGAAGTGGAAGGCATGACCTGCGGTGCCTGTGTGGGCCGGGTGGAGCGGGTCTTGTCTGCGGTCGAGGGCGCAGGCAAGGCAGCAGCCAATCTGGCCCGCGGCACGGCAACGGTGGAGGGCGGAGCAGCCTCTGCGCTTGCGGCAGCACTGGCGGGCGCGGGCTTTGGCGCGCGCCAGTCGCGCGTGGTGCTGGCGGTGGAGGGGATGACCTGTGCCTCTTGCGTGGGCCGGGTGGAGCGGGGGCTTACAGCACTGGACGGCGTGACTGGGGCCAGCGTGAATCTGGCGACGGAAACCGCCGAGGTTCGATTTCTGGCTGGTGCGGTGCTGCCGGAGATGTTGATTTCCACGATTTCGAACTTGGGCTATGTTGCGATACTGCAAGACAGCCCCGCAAGCGCCGACCATAAGGCCGCCGAACAAGAGGCGGTGCGGCGGCAGTTGCTATGGGCTTTGGTGCTGGCTTTGCCGGTAATTGTGCTGGAAATGGGCGGGCATCTTTTCCCCGCCTTTCACCATTATATCGCGGGGACCATCGGCACCCAGACCAGTTGGCTTATCCAATTCGTGCTGACGACTTTGGTGCTGATCGGGCCGGGGCGGGTGTTTTATGTGCGCGGTTGGGCGTCCGTGCGCCACGCCGCGCCGGATATGAATGCGCTGGTGATGCTGGGCACGGCGGCCGCCTACGGGTTTTCGGTGGTAGCGACCTTTGCGCCCGACCTGCTGCCCAGCACCGCCCGCGTGGTGTATTTTGAGGCGGCGGCGGTGATTGTAACCCTGATCCTTTTGGGGCGCTGGATGGAGGCACGGGCCAAGGGCCGCACCGGGGCTGCAATTGCGCGGCTGGTGGGCCTCGCGCCCAAAACCGCGCAGGTGGAGCGCGGGGGCGTGGTGCAGGACGTGGCGCTGGAGGCCGTTGTGCTGGGCGATATCTTGCACCTGCGCCCCGGCGAAAAAGTAGCCGTGGATGGCGAGGTGATCGAGGGCCAAAGCTTTGTCGATGAAAGCATGATCACGGGTGAGCCTGCGCCGGTTGAAAAAAAACCCGGCGCTTTCGTAACGGGTGGCACGGTGAATGGCACCGGCGCATTGGCCTACCGCGCAACGCGGGTGGGGCAAGATACGATGCTGGCCCAGATCATCCGCATGGTGGGCGAGGCGCAGGGCGCACGCCTACCGGTGCAGGATTTGGTGAACCGGATCACGGGATGGTTTGTGCCTGCCGTGTTGGGCGTGGCGCTGTTGACGGTGGCGGTCTGGCTGACATTTGGGCCGGAACCGGCGCTGACCCATGCTTTGGTCGCGGGGGTGGCGGTGCTGATCATCGCCTGCCCCTGCGCGATGGGGCTGGCCACGCCGACCTCGATCATGGTGGGCACGGGCCGCGCCGCCGAGCTGGGCGTGCTGTTTCGCAAAGGGGCCGCCCTGCAAGAGCTGCAATCGGTGAGCGTGATCGCGCTCGACAAGACCGGGACGCTAACCGCCGGACGGCCGGAGATGACCGATATGGTGCTGGCAAAGGGCTTTGACGCCCAGGTTGTTCTGGCGCGGATCGCCGCGGTGGAGGCCAAATCCGAGCATCCGATAGCACAGGCGATTTTGCGCGCGGCGCGCGAGCGCGGGTTGGAGCTGCCGCCTGCATTCGATTTTGCCTCGCATACCGGATACGGGATTGCAGCGCAGGTTGCGGGGCAAGGGATCCTAGTCGGATCGGACCGGTTCATGACCCGCGAAGGGGTGGATTTGCGCACGCTTTCCAGCGCCGGGGCCACGCTGGCCGCCAATGGCAAGACCCCGCTTTATGCCGCTTTGGACGGCAAGATCGCGGCAGTGATAGGCGTGGCCGACCCGGTAAAGCCCGGCACACCCGAGGCGATTGCCGCCTTGCAGGCCATGGGCTTGCGCGTGGTGATGATCAGCGGTGACAATGCCGCAACCGCCCGCGTGATCGCGGGAGAGTTGGGCATCAAGGATGTCGTGGCCGAGGTGCTGCCCGAGGGCAAGGTGGCGGCTTTGGCGGCATTGCGGGCGGGCGGCGCGAAATTGGCCTTTGTTGGCGATGGCATCAATGATGCGCCCGCGCTGGCCAGTGCCGATGTGGGCATTGCGATTGGCACGGGCACGGATGTGGCGATTGAAACCGCCGATGTGGTGCTGATGTCGGGCGATTTGCGGGGTGTGGTTTCAGCACTTGCGATCAGCCATGCGACGATGCGCAATATCAAACAAAACCTGTTCTGGGCCTTTGGTTATAACACCGCACTGATCCCGGTGGCGGCGGGAGTTTTGTACCCCATTTGGGCTGTGCAACTATCACCGATGCTGGCGGCGGGCGCGATGGCGCTTTCCTCGCTGTTTGTTTTGTCCAATGCATTGCGGTTGCGCTGGGTTTCGGGGGGGCTTTCATGAATATCAAAGAGGCCGGGGCGCGGGCGGGGCTGCCCGCCAAGACAATCCGCTATTACGAGGAGGTCGGGCTGGTGCGCCCCTTGCGCGATACCAATGGCTACCGGGTGTTTCGGCAAAGTGATGTGCATAAGCTGGGGTTTCTGGGTCGCGCTCGTGCGCTGGGATTCACCATCGAGGATTGCCGGATACTGCTTTCCCTATATGAGGACCAAAGCCGTGCCAGTGCCGATGTAAAAGCCATTGCCCAGCGGCATCTGGCGCAAATCTCTGACAAGATCGCGGCGTTGCAGACAATGCAGGACACGCTGTCGCATCTGGTGACCTGTTGCCATGGCGATGCGCGCCCCGATTGCCCAATATTGGCGGATTTGGCCGATCTGGACAGCCCCCCAAGCTGAGGCGACAGTAAGGGGGGAATGGGATCTGGTCAGGCAGGTTTGGCCGCTGTTGCGCCGGTGATGAAAGCAAAGCCGTTGGCCGGAAGGGTCAGAGTCGCGCCTGTAAGCGTGGCCCTGTTGGGACCAGTGAGGTTTGCGCCTGTGGTGACGTTAAGGGCTTGGGGTGCGGTTGAGAGGTTGTAGAGGCACATCAGATCGTCGCGCAAAAAGCCCAGAAGCGGTTCGGGCAGGCCCAGAAAGCGGGTTTTACCATGGCGCAGCGCCGGGGTTTTGCGGCGAAAAGCAAGTGTTTCGCGGTAGGCCTCCAGCACGGAGCCAGCACCTTGCCCGGCGACATTGCGCGCCTGTTGTGGTGGTTTGATTGGTAGCCATGGCGTGCCGGTGGTGAAGCCAGCCTCGGCGCTGTCATCCCAGACCATGGGGGTGCGGCAGCCATCGCGGCCTTTGTAATCGGGCCAGAATTTGAAGCCCGGCGGGTCGGTGAGCTCTGCGTAGAGGATATCGGTTTCGGTCTGGCCCAATTCTTCGCCCTGATAAAGGCATAGCGAACCTTCAAAACCTGCCAGCATGGCGATGGCTTGTTTGGCCAACGCCTCGGGCGTGCCATATTCGGCCCAGCGGGTGACGTGACGGATCACATCATGGTTGGAAAAGCTCCAGCACGGGCAGCCGTTGGGGGCGGCGGCATAGAAGCTTTCGATCTTCTGTCGGAAATGTTCGGCGGTGAATTCGGGGCCAAGCATATCGAAGGAATAGGCCATGTGCAGGCGGGTCTTGCCTGCGGTGTATTCGGCCATGATCTGCCCTGCGCGGCGGGATTCGCCGACCTCGCCCACCATGGCACGTGCATCGTATTCATCGGTCAACGCGCGCATCCGCTCCAGAAAGGCCAGGTTTTCGGGGCGGTTCTTGGAATAGAGGTGGTCTTGCATGTCATAGGGGTTGACACGTGAGGCGGCTGTATTGCGCGGATCGGGCGGGTTGGAACGCAGCTTCTGGTCATGGAAATAGAAGTTCACGGTATCGAGGCGGAAGCCATCGACCCCGCGCTCCAGCCAGAAACGCATGGTGCAAAGCAGCCAATCCTGCACATCCGGGTTATGGAAATTGAAGTCGGGCTGTGAGGCTAGAAAGTTGTGCAGGTAATACTGCCTGCGCCGTGCATCCCATTCCCATGCCGACCCGCCAAAGACCGAGACCCAATTGTTGGGCGGGGTGCCATCGGGCCTAGGATCCACCCAGACGTACCAATCCGCTTTCGGATTGTCGCGGTTGCTGCGGCTTTCGATGAAGAACGGGTGCTGGTCGGAAGAATGGCTAAGCACTTGGTCGATGATGACCTTGAGACCGAGGCCATGGGCACGGGCCAAAAGCGCGTCGAAATCGGCAAGTGTGCCGAAGAGCGGGTCGATATCGGTGTAGCCCGACACGTCATAGCCCATATCGGCCATGGGGGAGGTGAAGACCGGCGAGAGCCAGATCGCATCCACCCCAAGCGAGGCCACATGATCCAGCCGCGCGGTGATGCCGGGCAGATCGCCGATGCCATTGCCGGTGCTATCTTGGAAGGAGCGAGGGTAGATTTGATAAGTTACCGAATTGCGCCACCAGTCTTGCATGCTTTGCCCCTTTCGGATGAAAGACCAGACGACCCCAAAGGCGCACTGCGCGCAAGGCTGATTTTAAGGAGGGGGCGCTGCCCCCAAGTGGTTTTGGCCGAGGCCAAAACCACACCCCCCGGGATATTTACCGCCGAAAAGAAAGCCGTTGGTCAGGTGCTGCGCACCGCGTCAATCATGCGGGCAACGTTATCGGGGTTGGCATCGGGGGTGATGCCATGGCCAAGGTTGAAGATATGCGGACCCTGTGAGAAGGCCTTCACGATGCGGCGGGTTTCATCGACCAGTGCTTGGCCGCCTGTGACCATGTGGTGCGAGGCGAGGTTGCCCTGCACGCAGCCATCCACCTGCACATATTCGGCCGCCCATTCGGGGGTGACGGAATTGTCCAGCGCCACGCAATCGGCCCCGGTGGCCTTGGCAAAGCCGACGTAGCCCTGCCCTGCCTCACGCGGGAAGGCGATGATCGGCAGGCCGGGGTGGCGGGCTTTGAGGGCTGAGATGATGCGCTTGGTGGGTTCCAGCGCGAAATCCTGAAAATCCTGACCCTTGAGGCTACCTGCCCAGGAATCAAAGAGTTTCACCACCTCGACACCTGCTTCGACCTGCGCAGAAAGGTATTCGATGGTGCCTTCGGTGATCCCGTCGATCAGTGCGACAAACGCTGCGCGGTCGGTGTCCTTAAGCTTATGCGCGGGGGCCTGATCGGGGGTGCCGCGCCCAGCGATCATATAGGTGGCAACCGTCCATGGCGCACCGGCAAAGCCGATCAGCGTGGTTTCGGGTGGCAATTCGCGGGCGAGGATGCGGACGGTTTCATAGATGGGCGACAGGGTTTCGTGGATACCAGCGGTGGGTTTCAGCGCCGTCACCCCGGCCATATCGGTGATCGTGGACAGGCGCGGGCCTTCGCCAGTGACAAACCACAGATCCGCCCCAAGCGCCTGCGGCAGCAGTAAGATATCGGCAAACAGGATCGCGGCATCAAAGCCGTAACGGCGGATCGGCTGTAACGTGACTTCGGCGGCCAGTTCGGGGTTGTAGCACAGCTTCAGAAAATCCCCGGCCTGTTCACGCGTGGCGCGATATTCGGGCAGGTAGCGCCCAGCCTGACGCATCATCCAGATGGGAGGGGTGGGCAGTATCTCACCGCGCAGCGCACGCAGGATGGTTTTGTCGGTCATATCGCTCTCCTTCGGGTCGCGCCCTGAGTTCCAAGATCACGCGGCCTTGTCAATATGACACATCATCCCCCGTTGAAAGCGGTTGGGCTTGGCGCTAGGAACGAGGCTATGAAAAATACGCCCCCCTCCCCCGCCCAGCCCTTGCGCATTGGCACCCGTGGATCACCGCTTGCGCTGTGGCAGGCCCATGAAGTGCGCCGCAGCCTGATGGCAGCGTTCGCCTTGCCCGAAGCCGCCTTTGAGGTGGTGGTGATCAAGGTCACGGGCGATATGATTCAGGACCGCGCGCTGAAAGAGATCGGCGGCAAGGGTCTCTTTACCCGTGAGATTGAGGAGGCTCTGCTGGCTGGTGCCATCGATATAGCGGTGCATTCGATGAAAGATATGCCGACCGAGCAACCACCGGGGCTGGTGCTGGAGTGCTATTTACCGCGCGAGGATGTGCGCGATGCCTTTGTGTCGCATGAAGTGGGCTCGATTGCGGATTTGCCGCAAGGCGCGGTGGTGGGATCGTCCAGCTTGCGTCGGCGCGCGCAATTGGCGTTGCGGCGGCCCGATCTGCAATTGATAGAGTTTCGCGGCAATGTGCAGACGCGGATGAAAAAGCTGGGTGATGGCGTGGCGGTGGCGACATTCTTGGCGATGGCCGGGCTGAACCGTTTGGGCATGGCCCATGTGGCAAAGGCTGCGATTGAACCTGAAGAGATGCTGCCCGCCGTGGCGCAAGGCGCGATTGGGGTGGAGCAACGGGCGGATGATGCGCGGGTGCGCGAAATGCTCAACGCCCTTCACTGCACGCCCACGGGCCAGCGCGTGAATGCGGAGCGTGCGTTTCTGCGTGCCTTGGACGGCTCATGCGAAACCCCGATTGCGGCTTTGGCGCTGCTGGAGGGCAATGAGCTGTGGCTGCGCGGCGAAATTTTGCGGCCCGATGGGTCTGAAGCGCTGGCGGATGACATTCGCGGGCCGATCACCGATGGCCCCGCGATGGGTCGCGCCTTGGCACAGCGTTTGCTGGGCCGGGCGCCGAGGGGCTTTTTTGACTGGCGCTGACGCCATGCTGGATGCCGCGATCAAGGCGGCATTGGCGGGGCCTTATCTCCGCATTTTACCGCTGGTCTTGCCGGACGGTCGCAAAGCCTGGCTCAAACGGGCTGAGCAGCTTTCGGGCCGGATGCGGCTGCAAAAGGGCAGCGGGGCCAAGGGGTTTGCGCGCGAACGGGCCGGGCTGCACCTGCTTTCCGGGCTGGGATTGCCCGTCGCCCCGGTGCTGGCTGAGGGCCCGGATTGGTTTGTGACCCCCGATCTGGGGCCAACGCTGCGCAGGCTGATGTGGCACCCCGCAAGCGATTTGACCGCCATTTTTGCGGCGGCAGGGGCGGCGCTGGCGCGGCTGCATCTGGCCTCTTATCGCCATGGCCGCCCGGCGATCCGCGATCTGTGCTGGAACGGTGAGGCCGTGCATTTCATTGATCTGGAACGGTTTTCGCCAGTGAAATCCGATCCGCGCGGTTTGGCGCTGGATTTGCTGACCTTTGTGCACAGCCTTGTGGCCGACGGGCTTACCGCGCCTGAAGGCACGGCCCTGCCCCTGCAACAGGCGGCGATTGCGGCCTACCGCGCACAGGCGCCGGGAATTTGGGCGCAGGCGGGTGTGACCGCGCGGTGGCTGGCGTGGCTGCCCGCCTTGGCGCGGCTTAACCCAAGCTCGCGCGAATGGCGCGCACTTGGGCCGACGCTGGCGTTATTCAGGCCCGATCCGGGATAATCTTACCGGGGTTCATGCGGTTTTCGGGGTCGAGTGCGGCCTTAAGGCTGCGCATCACATCCAGCGCCACCGGGTCTTTGCGCCGCGCCATCGAGGGGCGTTTGGACAGGCCGACGCCATGCTCGGCCGAGAAACTGCCGCGCAGGGCTTGCACCTCATCCTCCACCGCCTCGACCACCTGATCAGAAAGTGCGGGGTCATCGCGGCTGGGGAAAACGGTGTAATGCACATTGCCATCGCCAAGGTGGGCAACACAGATATCTTCGGCGCCGGGGTCCAGATCGGGCAGGCGCGCGGCCATACGTTTGAGGAATATATCCACCTTATCCAGCGGCAGGGCGACATCGGTATCAATCGAGGGCTTGCGGGCAAAGGTGATTTCGGCGGCCAGTTCGCGGCGCTCCCACATGACGCGGCGCTGCGCCTCGCTCTGGGCAATCTCGGCGTCCAGCACCATGCCTGCCGCCATCATCTCGGCCAGCACCTCTTGCAAAAGCAGCGTCACCGGCACCTCGCCATCCGGGCCGGGGGTGGCGTCGCGCGGGGCGGTTGCCCCCACCTCCACCAGAATATTCACCGCTTGGCGCGGGGTGAAGGGCTGGCGAATATCGGGGCGCGCCTCGGCCAGCCTGCGCATATAGGTTTCGGGCATGTATTCAAAGGCTTCCACAGCGCCGCCCGTCGCCTCGCGCAGCCGGTTCAGCAACACCAAAGCATCGGGCAGTGAACGTGCGGCCAGCGTGGCCGTGGCATAGGCCTTGGGGCGCGGCACCAGCTTCATCACCGCCGACGTGATGATCCCCAGCGTGCCCTCAGCCCCGATGAACAGGTTGCGCAAATCATAGCCGGAATTATCCTTGTGCAGTTCGCTCATCAGGTTAAGCACGCGGCCATCGGCCAGCACCACCTCCAACCCCAGGCACAGCGCGCGGGTGGAGCCATAGCGCAGCACGTTTGACCCACCCGCATTGGTCGAAAGCACGCCCCCGATCATCGCAGAGCCGCGCGCACCAAACCACAGCGGAAAATAGAGCCCTTCCGCATCTGCCGCCGCATGCAGCCGGTCAAGGATCACCCCTGCCTCGACCACCGCGATCCGCGCATCGGGGCAGATCTCACGGATGCGGTTCATCCGCTCGGTTGAGATCATTAGCCCACCGCGCGTCATGGCCCCGCCCACCAGCCCCGTGCGCCCGGAGATCGGCACAACCGCCACGCCGTGTTTGGCGGCAAGGCGCAGGACCGCGGAAACGTCTGCGGTATTGGCAGGGCGCACCACGGCCAGCGGGTCGGCGGTGTATTTTCCGGTCCAATCACCCACATGGCCCGCACAATCCGCGCCCGTCAGAACATGGGAGGCACCCAGAAGGGCGGTGAGTTCGGCAATCAGAGTCATGTTTCGGGTCCATTCCGGGGCTAATTGGGCGCATCATGAACAGTTGCGCGCCGCAAGGGCAAGGGCCCAGACGTCAACCTTTGATGCGCGCCAAAAGCTCCAGCACCTTCGGCCCCATCGCCGCCACGATCCGCGCCACGCCCTCGGCATTGGGGTGGATGCCATCGGGCTGCATGAAGGCCGGGTCTATCCCGCCTTCGGCTGTGGCGATGGGCGCGAAATAGACGGGCAGCAGCAGCGCATCATAACCCTCCGCCAGATCAGGGTATATCGCCTCAAACTGCGCCTTATAGGCTGGGCCGTAATTACCTGGCGCAAGCATCCCCACCAGCAAAACAGGCAAACCCTTGGCGCGGGCCATCTCCATGATTTGCGTCAGATTGCTGCGGGCGACCGATGGGTCCAGCCCGCGCAGCATGTCATTGCCGCCAAGATTGACGATCAGCGCCTGTGCCCCCACGGCAAGCGACCATTCCAGCCGCGCGGCCCCGCCAGCTGTGGTATCGCCCGAAACGCCTGCGTTGATCAGGTTCACATCCGCGCCCTGAGCTGTTAGCCACGCCTGCAATTGTGGCACAAGCCCCTCTTCCTGCGGCAAGCCGTAACCTGCCGTCAAACTGTCACCAAGCGCCAGAATATTGGCGCCCTGCGCGGCGACCGCGTTGCCTGCCAGGGAAAAGCTGAAAAACAACGTGAAAACAATGTTGCGCATTGCGCGTGCGGCCCCATATCCAAGGGCAAGGCAAGACCAAAGGGCAGATTTCATGACGACACCTATTCTGGCGCTGGAAAACGTAGCGCTGACACTCGCGGGCAATGCTGGCCCCGTGGACATTTTGCGCGGGATCACGCTGGAGGTCCAGCGCGGTGAAAGCCTTGGGCTGATCGGGCCGTCAGGGTCGGGCAAATCTTCGCTCCTTATGATCATGGGCGGGCTGGAACGCGCCACCTCTGGCCGGGTTGCCGCCCTTGGGCATGACCTGACCGCGATGGACGAGGACCAGCTTGCGCGCTTCCGCAGGGATAATATGGGGGTGGTGTTCCAATCTTTCCACCTGATCCCCACGATGACCGCGCTGGAAAACGTGGCCTTGCCGCTGGAACTGGCAGGGACGCAGGATGCCTTTGGCCGGGCAGAGGCGGAATTGCAGGCCGTGGGGCTTGGCGCGCGGATGGATCACTACCCAAGCCAGTTGTCGGGGGGCGAACAGCAACGCGTGGCGCTTGCCCGCGCCGCCGCACCGCGCCCCGCAATCCTTTTGGCCGATGAGCCGACGGGAAACCTTGATGGCAAGAACGGCGCCGCGATCATGGACCTGCTCTTTGGCCTTCGCGACCGCCATGAGGCGACTTTGGTGATGGTTACCCATTCCCCCGAACTGGCCGCGCGCTGCTCGCGCGTCATCCGCCTGAACGACGGGCAAATAGACCAAAGCCAAGACCAGGACCGGGGTGCGGCATGAGCCTTGGCCTAGCCTTCAAACTCGCCCGGCGCGAATTGCGCGGCGGCTTGCGCGGGTTTCGCGTGTTTCTGGCCTGTTTGACGCTGGGGGTCGCCGCGATTGCCGCCGTGGGCATGGTGCGTGCCGCGATTGAAGGGGGCTTGGCCGCGCAAGGGGCTGTGCTGCTGGGCGGCGATGCGCAAATGGAATTCACCTATCGCAAAGCCTCTGCGGAGGAGCGAGCCTTCATGGCCACGCTGGCAACCGCCACCTCTGAGGTGATCGATTTTCGCTCCATGGCCGTGCTGAGCGAGGATCGCGCGCTTACGCAGGTGAAGGCGGTGGATAGCGCCTATCCGCTGGTAGGCAGCGTGGTGCTGGACCCGGAAATGCCGCTGGCCACAGCGCTGGCGGTGCAAGACGGCCTGCCGGGTGCGGTGATGGACCGGGTGCTGGTAGACCGTTTGGGCCTTGCGCCCGGCGACCAGTTCTCCATGGGCACGCAGGCCTTTCGCCTGTCTGCCGTGCTGGTGACAGAGCCAGATAGCGCGACGGGCGGCTTTGGCCTTGGCCCGCGCACGCTGGTACTGACCGAAGGCTTGGAAAACTCTGGTCTGATCGGGCCGGGAAGCCTGTTTGAATCTGAATATCGGCTGATATTGCCCGTGGGCGCGGATTTAGACGCGGCCAAGGCGCTGGCCGAAGCGGCGTTCCGCGACAAAGGCCTGCGCTGGTCTGATAGCCGCCGGGCCACGCCGGGTGTGGCGCGCTTTGTCGAGCGGATCGGCTCGTTTCTGGTGCTGGTCGGGCTTGCCGGGCTTGCCGTGGGCGGGGTTGGGGTTTCGGCTGCCGTGCGCGCTTATCTGGAGGGCAAGACCGCCACGATTGCCACGCTCAAGACCCTCGGGGCCAGCGGGCGGACGATTTTTCAGACCTACCTGATCCAGATTGGTGTGCTGACGGGATTGGGCGTGGTGATGGGGCTTGTATTGGGCGCGGGCGTGCCGCTGGCGCTGTCGCCGATCATCAAGGCCTCGCTGCCCTTTCCGGTGGCCTTCGGGCTTTATCCCGCACCCTTGGCGGAGGCGGCGTTTTACGGTGTGGTGACGGCGTTACTGTTCACGCTCTGGCCCTTGGCGCGCACGCAAAATGTACGTGCGGCGGTGCTTTATCGCGGCGGCGAGGGCAAGGTGGCTTGGCCCAACTGGTCGCATTGGCTGGCGATGGTGGTGCTGGTGGCGCTGCTGATTGGCGGGGCGGCGCTGCTGTCCGGCCTCGCAACTCTGGCTCTTTGGGCGGCGGTTGGGGTCGTGGCGGCGCTGGGGCTTTTGTTTCTGGCAGCCCTTGGGCTGCGCCGGGCGGCGCGGGCGCTGGCGCGCTCAAAACTCGCGCGGGGGCGCGTGGGTTTGCGGGCCGCTTTGGCCGCGATTGGCGGGCCGCGCGATGAGGCGGCCTCGGTCATCTTGTCGCTGGGGCTGGGGCTGACGGTGTTGGCCGCCGTGGGCCAGATTGACGCCAACCTGCGCGGCGCGATTGAACGGGATTTGCCTGCCGTGGCGCCGTCATATTTCTTCGTCGACATTCAGAATGACCAAATCGAGGGTTTTCTTGAACGCACGACCACAGATCCGGCCGTATCCAAAGTCGATACCGCGCCGATGCTGCGCGGTTTGCTGACAAAGATTAACGGAGTGGACGCGCGCGAAGTGGCGGGCGAGCATTGGATGGTGCGCAGCGACCGAGGCGTCACCTATACCGCCACCCTGCCAGAAGACACAAAGATAACCGCAGGCACATTTTGGGCCGCCGATTATACCGGCCCGCCACAGCTATCTTTTGCCCAGGAAGAGGCGGATGAGATTGGCTTGAAGCTGGGTGACAAAATGACGATCAATATCCTTGGCCGCGATATCGAGGCCACGATCACCAGCTTTCGCGCGGTAGATTTCTCCACCGGTGGGATGGGCTTTGTGATGATGCTGAACCCTAGCGCGCTGGCGGGTGCGCCCCATACCCATATTGCCACAGTCTATTCGACCGAGGCGGCGGAGGCGCAGCTTTTGCGTGATTTGGCAGGGGCTTACCCCAATATCACCGCCGTGCGCGTGCGTGATGCAATCAACCGCGTATCAGATGCACTCACGGCCATCGCCACGGCCACCGCCTGGGCTGCGGGAGCGACGCTCATTACCGGGTTTGTGGTGCTGATCGGGGCGGCGGCGGCGGGCGAAGGCGCGCGGGTTTATGAGGCAGCGATCCTCAAAACACTCGGGGCCAGCCGCGCGCAGATCATGGGCAGCTTTGCCCTGCGGGCGGGCCTGACCGGGGCGGCGGCAGGGGTTGTGGCCATTTTTGCGGGTGCTTTGGCCAGTTGGGCTGTGATGCATTTCGTGATGGATGTGGATTTCGTGTTTGAGCCTGTCTCGGCGCTGGCAATTGTGGGCGGCGGCGTGCTGGCCACGCTGCTTGCGGGGCTGGCCTTTGTCTGGCGCCCGCTTGCCGCGCGCCCCGCGCAGGTGCTTCGGGCGCAGGAATGAAGTGAAATCCAAAAAGTCTGAATCCGGTTTTTCGGGTCTCAAGGCTTGCGATGCGGCGGGGCAGTTCTGGCGTTCTGGCGGCAATGGGGGGTGACACTACCCCCAGCCCCTGTGCTAACACCCGTGGAAAAGCAGGAGACTAGACCATGGAAATGCGCGCAATCCTTGAGCGCCTGATAGGGTTTGAAACCGTCAGTCATATGACCAATGTACCCTTGATGCGCTATGTCGAGGGCGTACTGGCCGAGGCCGGGATCGAGAGCACATTGATCTTTGACGACAGCGGCGAAAAGGCCAATCTTTACGCCATTGTCGGCCCGCGCGATGTGTCGGGCGTGATCCTTTCGGGCCATGTCGATGTGGTCCCGGTGGAGGGCCAGGCCTGGACCCGCCCCCCCTTCGAGATGACACAAGAAGGCAGCCGGCTTTACGGGCGCGGCACCACCGATATGAAGGGCTTTGACGCCTGCGCGATTGCACTGATGCTGCGCGCGGCGGGGCGCGATTTGAAAGTGCCGCTGATCCTCGCGCTAAGCCATGATGAGGAGGTGGGGTGCCGGGGTGTCGGTTCCATGATCGACGCGATGGCGGCTTGGGATGTGGCCCCGCGCCTGTGTATCGTGGGCGAGCCGACCAGCATGGAGGCCGCGATTGGCCATAAGGGCAAGGTTGCACTCCAGATCAGTTGCACGGGGCGTGCCGGGCATTCGTCGACCGCGCCCATGGCGCTCAACGCGATCCATCTGGCGATGGATTTCGGGGCAGCGGTGCGGGCATTACAGGGGCGTGTGGCAGCCGAGGGGCCGTTTGATACCGAATATGACGTGCCTTATACCACGCTGCATCTGGGCAAGATCCATGGCGGGGTGCAGGTGAACGTGGTGGCCCATTCTTGCGTGATCGATATGGAAATCCGCTCGCTTGCAGGCCACGACCCTGCGCTGTTGATTGCCGAGTTGACGCGCGCAGCAGAGGCGATTGTAGCGCCCTTGCGGGGTGATTTTCCCGAGGCCGCGATCGAGATTGCGCGTTTGTGGGATTACCCCGGCCTTGGCACGCCCCCTGATGCGGCGGTGGTGAGCTTTGTCAAAGGGCTGACCGGGGGCAATGGCCATATGAAGGTGGCTTATGGCACCGAAGGCGGCATGTTTGCCCAGCGCCTTGGCCTGCCGACGGTGGTTTGTGGCCCCGGCGCGATGGCGCAGGGCCATATGCCGGATGAGTACGTGGAAATCGCTCAGTTGCAACGCTGTGAGGCGATGTTGGAGGCGTTGCTGGCGCGGTGCGAGGCCGGGTTCTGACGGGGCTTGTTGCGGATTGCGGATGCCTGCGGCGCGGATATTTTTGAATAGATGATATCAGGGCGTACCAAGAATTTTTAGCCGCGCGCGGGATTGCTTGTTCAGGTGGCAATGACCCGTGACTGATAAATCAAACGGGAGTCCTCTTTCCGCGCGGCGGCGATCGGGTCTGGGTCGGCCTTGGCTGTAACGGGCAGTGCGCCTGCAATGGCGGCTTTCCGCCAGACAGTACTTGCGCTATGCGTGGCGCATGGCTTTGACCCTTATCTCGCTGTCGCAGATTGCCGCGCTTGGCTTCGATGATATCATCGATGTGCGCGCGCCTGCCGAATATGCCGAAGATCACATTCCCGGCGCGATCAACCTGCCAGTGCTGGATGATGCTCAGCGCGCCGAGGTTGGTACGATTTACAAGCAAGACAGCCCGTTTCGCGCCCGCAAGGTGGGGGCAGCACTGGTGGCCGCCAATGCGGCGCGGCATTTGCAGGAGGCTTTGGCCGACAAGCCCGGCGGCTGGCGGCCCTTGGTCTATTGCTGGCGGGGGGGGCAGCGCTCTGGCGCGTTTGCATCTATTCTGTCGCAGATTGGCTGGCGGGTGGAACTGGTGGCCGGGGGCTACAAGACCTATCGCAATCTGGTGGTTGAGGCGCTTTATCGGCAGCCTCTCGCGGGGCGCGTGCTGGTGCTGGATGGCAATACCGGCTCGGCCAAGACCGCCGTGCTGGCGCGTCTGGCCGCGCGCGGGGTGCAAGTGTTGGACCTTGAGGGGTTGGCGCATCATCGCGGATCGCTTTTTGGCGCGATGCCGGGGGGGCAACCCAGCCAGAAAGCGTTTGAAAGCGCGTTGGCGGCGGCGATCACCATTCTGGACCCGGAGCGTGTTCTGGTGGTGGAGGCTGAAAGCTCCAAAGTCGGAGAGCGCCGTTTACCTCCCGAGCTGTGGAAGGCCATGCAATCGGCCCCCCGCATAGCCGTGGCCGCCACGGTGACGGCGCGCGCGCAATATCTGGTGCGCGCTTACGGCGACCTGATCACCGACCCCGCGCGATTGTCGGATATCATCGGACGGCTCAAACCCGCCCATTCCGCTGAGCAGATTGAGGTGTGGCAGGGCATGGCGACGGCAGGGCAATTTGAGGCATTGGCAGGCGATTTGATGGCCCGCCATTACGACCCCCGCTATGACAAGCACCGCGCGCGCAGTGCAGCCCCGCTGGTGGAGCTGCACACCGAATGCCTGAATGATGCGGGGCTGGAAGCACTGGCCGACCAACTCGCCGCACAGATCGCCCTTTTGTAGCGCGGCGTTTCAGGCTGGCTGGCGCAGGGGCAAGACAATCTCGATCACCGGGCCTTTGCCATCCATGCTGATCTTGATTTTCGCATCCATACTATTGGACAACCGCCACGCAAGCACCTTACAGCTGTACCAGCCCATAATAGGCACCAGATACAGAAAGCCCCGCCGCATCGGGGTGTAAGTGATATCGGCGCACCAGACCTGGTCCGAAATCCCGCGACCACCTCTCTCGGCGCGGTCTGGGTTGGCTAAAGCTTCTTGACCCCAAACAGCCGTGCTACAATCGGCGCACCTAAGATCACCAGCGTGATCCGTGTCAGGTGATGCGTGATCACGAACCCAA
Source organism: uncultured Pseudorhodobacter sp. (assembly GCA_937910975.1). GTDB lineage: Bacteria > Pseudomonadota > Alphaproteobacteria > Rhodobacterales > Rhodobacteraceae > Pseudorhodobacter. Next base: position 17,165 of record CALEMZ010000401.1, read on the forward strand.
GGTCAGCCCCCGCCACAATCGCCAGCACCGTCATTTCCGCCTGCCCACCCGGCGCGAAGGCCAGGAACCCTTCCACCGGTGGTGCCAGCCCGCTTAGTGTCACGATCTCGGTAAAGATCGCGGCCAGCACCGCCAGCAGCAGCACAAAGGCCACGCCCGAGGCCACAACCTGCCGCAACTCGCGCAGCGTCACACCAACGTAATAGACGCCGATACCCATTCCGATAAAATATTGCGCCGCCAAAATCGTCTCTTTCGGCGGGCGCATATGGATGAGATCCGTCAACGAAAACACCGCCGCCACGATCATCGGCCCAAGGATGGACGCGCCAAAAAGGCCAACCCTCTCGCCGCCTTTCCACCCCACCAGTGCCGCGACAATCATCAAACCCATCTCCTGCAAAGGAATGGTCGAGGCCGGGGCCCCAATCGGATTGTTCAGCGCCACCCCGTAAAGCTGCGTCAGCAAGATCGGCGCGATGGTCACAATAATCAGCACCCGCGTCGCATGGACCAGCGACAGCGTGCGCACATTGGCCCCCGCCTCCTGCCCGAAGATCACCATATCTTGCAAGCCGCCGGGCATCGCTGCGTAATAGGCCGTCACCCGGTCAAACCCGCAAACCCGGCTAAAAAACGGCACGCCAATCAGCGCGATCAGCGCGATATAGAAGGGGATCAATGCCAATGAGGCCGCCATCAAAGGCAGCTGGTGCAACAGGTCCGGGGAGATCGACGCACCAACGGCCACGCCAAGAATTGTCCGCGCCGCAACCGAGATTTGCCCTAGCCCCCGCAACTTGGCCCCGGCAAGTGCTGCAAACAAGCAGGCCGCCATCGGACCAAAGAGAAACGGCAAGGGCAGCCCCAAGGCCGAAAACAGCACAACCCCAAGCGCCGCAATAACGACGGTTTGCAGCCTGCTGGCAAGGTGCCACTGTGTTTTCATCTCAACTCTTTTCGTCTTGCCCTTGACCCTTGACTTGGCATTGAGTACTTTTGTATACATCTGGATACACAAAAGCAAGCAGGTGTTCATGCCCCCCTCCCTCTCCGAGCCCGAGGATGCCCCGCAGGGCAACAGCGCCTACCGACGGCTGATCGAAGAAATTGCGCGCGGTGATCTGGCCCCCGGCGCGCGGCTGCGCGAAACCGAACTGGCTGAGCGTCTGGGCATCAGCCGCACCCCCGTGCGCGAGGCGATCCGGCAGTTGGAGGCGGATGGGCTGGTTGCCCATATCCCCCGGCAAGGCGCCACGATCCGCCAGTTGGATTACCCTGAGGTGATGGAGCTTTATGAGATGCGCGCCGTGCTCGAAGGCACCGCCGCCCGCCTTGCCGCCCGCGCCGCCTCGGAGATCGAACTGGACGAACTGGAGGCGCTGAACCTTGAAATGGCCCATGCCTCCGGCCCGGTTGCCTATGCGCTCAACCGTCAGTTTCACATGACCCTGCTGGATGCCGCCAAAAACCGCTACCTCATCAAATCCGTGCAATCGCTGCAAAAAACCCTTCTTATAATCGGCAAATCCACGCTGCATGATGCCGCCCGCGCCACTGATGCCGTGGCCGAACATACTGCCGTCTTGCAGGCGCTGCATGCCCGCGATGGCGCGCAGGCCGAGGCGTTGATGCGCGATCATATCGAACAAGCCCACCGTGTCCGCCTGCGCGGGCTTCGCCAAAGGGAGCGTCCGATTGACTCTGTCTAGCCCCCGAATCTTGGATGTCGTCATCGCCGGCGGCGGTATCAGCCGCAACTTCCGCTGCATGCATTCAGCGCCGCTCTCGTTACTGACCGAGAGCTATGGCGAGAATGAATGTTTCGACGACCAGATACTGTTGACAAAGGGCAAAAGCGGGCCGCGTGATCGCGCGGGCCCTTGCTTGCTTCAGTCGCGCACACCAGCAAAGCGCAACTGCCATTCGGCGCGTTCTTCATCCGTGATTTTGCGGAACAGCACTTCGGGCACCTCAAACACATGGTCCACGGGCAAGGCCGCCAGTGCCGCACGCAGATCATCGGGCCAAGACCAATCATCCGTCTTCATCCCCGCCATCATCGAGGCCGCCGCGTCCGGGATAAAGGGCTGCGAGATCACCGCATAAACCCGGATCAGGTTCAGCGCGAGGCGGATCATCGCCGCCGCCTGCGCGGGGTCGGTTTTTACGACCGTCCAGGGTGCTGCGGCCTGCAAATACTCATTGCCCGCCACCCAGATGCTGCGCAATTCAATCGAGGCTTTGCGAATATCCATCGCCTCCATATATCCCTCATAGGCGCGCAGGCGTTCGTCCAGTTGCGCAATCAGCGCCTCTTCGGCCTCTCCCCAGTTGCCGCCCTCTGGCACCGCCTCGCCAAATTTGGCGCGGCAGAATTTGGTGACGCGACTGACCAAATTCCCCAGCACATCCGCCAGATCCTTATTGGTCGATTGCTGGAAATTCTCCCATGTAAACTCAGCATCCGAGGATTCCGGCGCATGAGACAGCAGCCACCAGCGCCAGTAATCGCTGGGCAACAAGCTCAGCGCCTGATCCATAAACACCCCGCGCCCGCGTGAGGTGGAGAACTGCCCGCCATCATAGTTGAGGTAGTTAAAGGATTTGATGTAATCGACCAGCTTCCACGGTTCGCCCGAGCCCAATATCGTCGCAGGGAAGCTAAGCGTATGGAACGGCACGTTATCCTTGCCCATAAACTGGGTATAGGTCACGTCCTCCGCGCCCTTATCGGTGCGCCACCAGCGCTCCCAATCGCCGCCCGTAGCCTGCGCCCATTCCTGCGCCGCCGCGATATATTCAATCGGCGCATCGAACCAGACATAGAAAACCTTGCCCTCCATGCCCGACCACGGCGCACCGTCAAACTGCGCCGGCACCCCCCATTTCAGATCGCGGGTGATGCCCCGGTCTTGCAGCCCGTCACCATCGTTCAGCCATTTCTTGGCAATCGAGGTGGTCAGGATCGGCCAATCGCTCTTGCTGTCGATCCAATCTTGCAAAGCATCGCGCATCTCAGACTGGCGCAGATAAAGATGCTTGGTCTCGCGCAATTCCAACTCGGTAGAGCCGGAAACGGTGGAGCGCGGGTTGATCAGATCCACCGGATCGAGTTGCTTGGTGCAATTGTCGCACTGGTCGCCGCGCGCGCTCTCAAAGCCACAATTGGGGCATGTGCCCTCAATATAGCGATCCGGCAAAAAGCGGCCATCGGCCACCGAATACATCTGCATTTCCGTCACTTCCCGGATCAATCCCTGCTCGGCCAGCCGTTTGGCGAAAGCTTGGGTCAGCACCCGGTTTTGCGGGCTGGAGGAGCGCCCGAAATGGTCAAACGACAGCCGGAACCCTCGCGCAATCTCGGCCTGAACGCCGTGCATCTCGGCGCAATACGCTTCCACCGGTTGGCCCGCTTTGGCGGCGGCCAGTTCGGCAGGGGTGCCATGCTCATCCGTGGCGCACAAGAACATCACCTCATGCCCGCGCGCGCGCAGGTAACGGGCGTAAAGATCGGCGGGCAACTGGCTGCCGATCAGGTTGCCCAGATGTTTGATCCCGTTGATATAGGGAATGGCGGAGGTGATCAGATGTCTGGCCATATTGGTGCCCCTTGCAATTATTGCCCCCGTTTAGCGCAAGCCATAGCCGAGGGCCAGAAGCCTGTGAAACGAAACGCAAGCGCGGCCATCCGCCAATTTCAGCGCAGCGCCGCCCAAAGCCTCGCCCGGAAGGCCCCACACCACATCGCAGTTCAATACATCCCCCACCAAACCACGAAGAACACGATCCCCCCCAAGAGCTGCGCCCTGCGCGCACGGGCTTGACCCGCCACAATTTCTCCCCACCTTATCGCAACACCCTACACACAAAGGATGGGCCGGAATGACCAAACTGATCGCCCTCGCCCTTCTAGCCCTCATCGCCGGCGTCTGGCTCAAACGCCGCAAGCTCAGGCCACCAGAACAAACCGCCCAATTGCCCCCCACCGCAGCCCTCGCCCCGCCCACGCCCGCTGAGGCGGCCGCCGCAGCAAAAGCCGAGGCCGAGGCCCTGCGCACCGCCATTGCGGCGCTCACCGCCCCCGCCCTGCGCGGCACAATCACCGACGGCACCCCCAACCTGACCGACAGCCGCATCGGTGGCCCGCTGGCTTGGCCCGAGGGCGAGGCCTCGCCCCTCGATGACCTGGGCCGCCCACTGATCTTGCTGGCACAGATCAATCTCGCGCAACTCCCCACCCCGCTGGACCTGCCGAGCGAAGGCCTGCTGCAAGTCCTGATCGCCACGGATGACCAATTTGGCTGCGCCTTTCCCTCCATTCAAGGCGACGGAATGCGCGTGGTACTACATCCGGCGGGGCTTGCGCTAAGCGCCCACCCCATGCCTGCGGAGCAACCCGAACACACACCCTTCAAAATTCACCCCGCCCCGCCGCATGGCCATGCCCTGCACTGGCAAGCAATAGATTGCCCCCCCTCCACCGCCGACGAACAAATCGCTGATCTGGTCTGGTCCGACGCCCCGCACAGCCCTGCCAGGGACGCCGCGATTGCGGCGGTGGTGGGCGAGTTTGCCCTTCAACGCGGCGATCATGACATCATGCTGCGCGGCAACCCCGACTTCACTCAAGAAGACCCGCGCCATGACCCAATCTATATGGGCATGGTCAACCTGATCGCCTTTTCTTCCTCCGGAAAAGCCTTCATGTGGGGCGACGCGGGCGAGGCTTGCATTCTTCTGCCATCCGAAGATATCGGCGACCAAGACCTCGGCCGCGCGATCTATTACTTCGACTGCTGCTGAAGTATTCCCCGCTTTTTTGGTGCAGAGCATCTGCCACTCTGCGTTAAAGCCTGTCGCGCACACTCCGGGAAAATGGCCCAACACCCCCCATTCATCTATTCAAAAATATCCAAATCCGCCCGCAGCCACAGGCGCAACCGGGCGCGGCTCACACACTCCGCTCACGCAAGGCCAAACTCCGCCGCCATCTCGCCGATCAACTGCGAATGAAAGGCCCGCATCCGGGCATTGGGCTGCTGGTTAAGGACCCGCGCGGCCAACGGGTCCGGCGCGTCAATGGCAGAACCGGCCATTTCAGCCAGCACCGCATGGCCGCAAAACGGTACATACATCTCGGAATAGCCCCCCTCATGGGCGGCCACGAAGCGCCCGCCGGTCACCTCCATCACCCGCGCCGTCATGGCGCGAAAGGTTTCCACCGAACACAGCATCCGCGACAATGGGTCCACAAACGCCGCGTCATAGCCGCAGGCGACAATCACCAGATCGGCGTCAAAGGCCCGAAGCTTGGGCAGCACAATCCGGTCCATCACCTCCAGATAACCGTCATGCCCCACACCGGGCGGCAGTGGAATGTTCATATTGGCACCCCGCGCGCCATCACCGCCAATCGCCTCCACCCCGCCCGTGTCCGGCGGATAGCAATGCTCCTGATGGATTGAGATGGTCAACACATCAGGGTCATCCCAGAAAATCGCCTCCGTACCATTGCCGTGATGCACGTCCCAATCCAGCACCGCGACACGTTTGCACAACCCCTTGGCCCGCGCGGCCCGAATCGCCACGGCGATATTGGCAAATAGGCAAAACCCATTGGGCCAATCGGGCAGGCAATGATGCCCCGGCGGGCGCGACAGCGCATAGGCGTTGCGATACTGGCCCTGCAACACGCCCTCCACCGCCGCAATCACCAGCCCGGTGGAAAGCGCCGCAATCGCATATGCCCCCGGCCCAAACGGTGTGCGCAGCCCCAATTCGCCGCCCGCCCCGGCGGAAAGGGCGTGGAATTTTGACAGGTAGCTTTCGGGATGGACAAGACCCAGGTCTGCGTCGCTGGCCGCAGGCGCGCTTTGGCAAATAAGCTCCGCCGAAAGCCCCGTCACATCCATCAGGTTCTTCAGCCGTCGCTTTGTCTCAGGCGCTTCGGGCAAACCACCCGCCACCATGGGCTGCACCAGCCCGCCCACCGGGGCCAGTTGCGCGTAATTTCCGCCCCCATGCCAAAAGCATTTTTCATCCCAAAAGAACGCCGTTTTCAGCACCTTCTGCCTCCTTGTTTTGCCAACACCAAGCGCCTGTATGTACGCGTCAATGCTCAGTTAACAGAAATTTATTTCGACTACATCAACAGTATATCAATATATTCGCTCGCGTTTACACCTACGTTCATCACTTCTTTTCGCGCCCCCTACCCAGCAAACGCCCTATCCAAAACGAGGTCCGCGGCTCATAAGTATAAGCCGTCTTTTCATCCGGACTGGGCCGCACCCGCATCCGGGCAATGCCGAAGATAATCAGAAAAATATGGGCAATCGCGATCATCAAGAACATCGCAGAGGGACCGAAAGCATC
>CALEMZ010000402.1 GCA_937910975.1 uncultured Pseudorhodobacter sp.
AGAAACTGGCCACTGCGCTGCAAGTCGACATGGATGACCTGTTCGAGGCGTCAGATGTCTAACGAAATGCCTGGCGCGAAACTGAAAGGCGAGCTCCAACATCAGCCAGGCTCACAAGGTCAGGTTTGTCTCCGCGAAGCTGCACCCCAGTTGGCAGCGCAGACAGGACTTGCGTGACAGCATCAGAAATAACCGCTTCGGCATCTTCACCAGCACGAGCGAAGCCCAAACCCACGATACAAGAAGCCCCGAGACCAACAGCGTCATCATCACACCCTGCCTCAAAAAGGGCGTCCATGATGGCATCCTCATCTCCAGAGCCCTTCGGCAGCGAGACAACGATATCAAATTCGAATTCAACATCTTTAGCCATCATCATTCTCCTTCATCACACACCCAGAAGCCTTCCAAAGCAGCTCGCTTGCATGGTTGCCCGGGCTATCGCCATAAAGACCAAACGCGCCAGACCCGTTCCGGCGTCACGCGGGCCTCCTCACACGGCATGGAAGCGCCGATTACCACCAGTGGATCAAGCTTCGCATCGAGGTTCACTTAACGACCCGAAAGATCAAAGAAACCCATCTGCGCCATCGTCAAACCCCAAGCCGTGGAAACCTAGGCCATCAAACCGCCGTGGCAAGGTAGGGGCAATTTTCCGCGGTACCCCAAAGACTGTCACAACGCAGGCAAAAGATCCGTTTTGGAAAAATCGTCGCCGACGTATAGCAACTGCGAACCGCTGCCCTTTATGCAATGCCCAACTGACGCCAAGCAGCGATAGCAGCAGCGCGGTTATCGGCGGAGCCGGCGGATCAGACCGGGCGCTGCCGCATAACTTGCAAAAAATAGAACCCCAAAGACAGCGACGGCCAGAAACGCATTCTGATTTTGGTTCCAAAGTAGAAACCCAGCAACCGGCGGAGCGACTACGAAAGGCGAAAGCACCAGCGTGGTGAGCGGGTTCGCGATTTGACGGCGGTTTCGGCCGAGAATGCAGATTTCCAGAGCCCTCATCACCATTTGGTGCACATGCAACCGATCTGGTGCCGAAACGTCCCTTTTCTTGCGAGACCTCCGATAGATCGCCAGTAGCGTATCGGCCACAGGCCAATACATCGTCAACAAAATGGCCCATGGCGACACATCGGGCGAATTGACGATCAAAGAAATACCAAACCAGCTCAGGACAAAGCCGATGGTGTAAGCGCCCGCATCGCCGAGGAAAATCATGCCAAAGGGATAGTTTACAAGTAAGAAACCGAATATCCCTGCGGCAAACATCTTAGTGAGGTGTACCATTATGACGTCGCCTGCCATTGCCGCGATTTGGTTCATTGCCATTGCTGCAACTATAGCTGTCAGAGAGGCCAAGCCGTTCACACCGTCGATCAGGTTAAAGCCGTTTGCAATCCCTGCCGTCACCAGAAGGGTAAGCGGAACCCCGATAGCCCAGTGATCTACCAGAAGGTCTAGCCCAGGGATTCCAGTTCTTGGAAGCCAAACGCCCAAAAGCCAGATCGCCAGCAAGCTCGCTCCCATGGCAGCCAACAGACGCATGCGCGGCGAAATGTGGAAGCCAAGATCCTCGGCCAGCGCCACAATGAAAAGGAGCGACGTAGCAAGAACGAAATTGGCATAGGGTCCAGAAATTGCAACGGGTGCAAAGATCACGCTCAGGCCCAATGCAGCAAAGATCGCAATGCCCCCAACCCGTGGAGTAAGG
>CALEMZ010000403.1 GCA_937910975.1 uncultured Pseudorhodobacter sp.
CGCCCGAGCGCGTGGTGCTGCTGATTGATGAAATCGACAAAGCCGATATCGAATTTCCCAACGATCTGTTGCAGGAACTGGATCGGATGGAGTTTTTCGTTTATGAAACCGGCGAAGTGGTTCAGGCGCGGCAGCGCCCCATTGTGATCATCACCTCCAACAATGAAAAGGAATTGCCAGACGCATTCTTGCGCCGCTGTTTCTTTCACTTCATCCGGTTTCCTGATCCGGCCACCCTGCGCCAGATTGTCGAGGTGCATTTTCCGGGAATCAAAGAGGCGTTGTTGACCACTGCGCTGACCCAGTTTTATGAACTGCGCGAGATGCCGGGGCTGAAGAAGAAGCCTTCGACCAGCGAGGTACTTGATTGGCTCAAGCTGCTATTGGCCGAAGATCTGACGCCAGAGGATTTGGCGCGCGACAAAGTTTCTCTGCCACGCCTCCATGGGGCGTTGTTGAAAAACGAACAAGATGTGCATTTATTTGAACGTTTGGCCTTCATGGCGCGGGGGCAGCGCTGAACCATTGCCACCACATCCCGTGGCCTTCGCCTGCCCTGCCACAGTTGAGATCCAGTTTTAATTACGTCCCATAACCTTTTCTATTTGGGCGAAGAATCAGGACTTGATTGTGGCGCACACGCCCCTTTGCTACCCCAATTACGCCATACGCCAGTCACGCAATCATCACCCCCTGAAACAACCTGAAATATATCGCGAGCAAAACCGGATAAATCTGGCGTATCCCGTCATTCGCCCCCCAGCCATAGAATCCATTTGCGCCCCATCAATTCCCCATGATTGACACAAGCAGGCCCCGAAACGGACACTCCTACCTTGTTCTGTGAACCCTGAGCAGAACAACAAAAGCGGAAGCGTCATGACCCAAAACGATATCTTGACAACCAGACCTCTGGTGCCCGGTGATTTTGACGCGTGGCTACCGCTTTGGGGCCAATATCTGGCAAAAAACCATACAAAGATGCGCTGGACGGACCGTACCGCACTGTTTCGCAAGCTTGCGCGTCGGGAAGACAATGCCGGGGCGATGGTGGTGGAATGTGATGGCACCATGGTTGGCATTGCACATTTCCAAACCCATACCGCACCCTTTGCCTTTGAAAATGCTTACCTAATTCGGGATATCTATGTGACGCCTGAGGCTCAGGCCAAACGGGCTGGCGCGCAGTTGGTGCGTGCTCTCTATCATGCGGCGCATCAGGTTGGCGCGCCCGCAGCCTATTGGATAGCCGCAGAAAACACTTATCGCAGCCGCGATAAGCAGCATATACCCGCTATCGTATCCCCGTTCCTCCACTTCAGAAAGGCCGCCTAATATGCGCCTGGCCTCGCTTTTGGCGATCTGTGTTCTGACGGCTTGTACTCCAAGCCCCGGCGCAGAAGTTTCGATGAATCAATCCAAAGCCTCGACCCCGACCAGCATCAAGCTACCAGCCGCGATGAGCCGCTTTGGCCTAACGGCCGCAGCGGGCCCGCAGCGTAGCAATGCCGAGATTGGCCGTGATTTTCTAGAACTGTCATTCAAAATGGAAAGCGGGCGCAATTTGCCGATCCTAACCCGCTTTGAAGGTCCGATTACCGTGCGCACGTCTGGGGCTGTGCCACCGAGTGCGGCCACAGATTTATCGCGCCTGCTGCAACGATTCCGCAATGAGGCGGGGTTGAATATTCGCGAGGTGGCCGATGGTCCGGCCTCGATCAATATCGAATTTGTGCCGCGCAATGCAATCAAAGCAACCTATGCAAACGTGGCCTGTTTTGTGGTCCCGCGCGTGGCAAGCTGGGCTGAATTCCGTGCAGGGCGCAACAATGGCACGCTGGACTGGGCCAGCCTGCAACAGCGCGACCGCGTTTCAGTGTTCATCCCGGCGGACATTTCGGCCCAAGAGGTGCGCGACTGCTTGCACGAGGAAACCGCGCAGGCCATGGGACCGCTGAATGACCTGTTCCGACTTACCGATTCTGTGTTTAACGACGACAACTTCAACACCTCGCTCACCGGATTTGATATGATGATCCTGCGCACTTATTACGCGCCGGAACTGCGATCAGGCATGACGCAAGAGCAGGTTGCGGCGAGGCTTCCGGGCATTTTGGCGCGAATCAATCCAAATGGAAACCGCACGGGATCAGGTGCGCCGACACCGACACCACGTTATTGGATCAACGCAATTGAAACCGCTCTCGGCGCGAATGGTAATAGCACCCAGCGAGAATTTGCGGCCCGTCAAGCCGTGGCGACCGCATATGCGCAGGGCTGGACCGGGGGTCGGCTGGCATTCAGCTATTTTGCTCTTGGACGACGGACATTGGCAAGCGACCCCGCTACTGCGATTGCGGCCTTTAACGAGGCCGGGCGAATCTATCGCAGCCTTCCGGGGGGCGCCATTCATGCAGCCCATGTCGATATGCAACTGGCCGCCTATGCGCTGGCACGCGGCGATGCCGATAATGCGCTGGCGCTAGCCAATCGCACCATGCCCGTAGTCGCCGCTGCCGAAAACGCAGCATTGATGGCAGCCTTGATGCTAGTCAAGGCTGAGGCATTGGCCATGAAAGGGCTGAACAAAGAGGCCGCGGCCGTTCGCATAGACAGTCGCGGCTGGGCGCGTTATGGCTTTGGCTCGGATGCGCAAGTAAGAGCAAGGACTGCAGAGATCTCGGCCCTTGCACTGCGTGGAAACAAAAGCTGACGGTCAGGCCCTCGCCAACCCGTCACGGGGGCAAAAACATGATCGTACTAGGTGGGCTGTTGCTGGGCGCTATAACAGGGGCCAGCATCGCGTATAAGCGCAATGGCAAGGTGTTGGACATTTTGCATTATGCAGCAGGCTTTGGCATCGCGTTCTGCCTTGTCGGCCTGTTTGCGACGATAATCATAGATCGCATGTACTAGGGCGATGTTCCTTCCCTTCTTCGACACATTGCGCAAGCATGGCGTGCCGGTGAGCCTTCGGGAATTTCTGTCATTTCTTGAAGGTATGATGGCAGGGCTTGCGACCTATGATGTCGATAGCTTCTACTACCTCGCGCGCACAGCGATGGTTAAGGATGAGCGGCATCTGGACCGCTTTGACCATGCTTTTGCCGAAAGTTTCAAAGGGATAGAGACGGTTACACCCGAGGCGGTGCTTGAGGCGCTGGACTTGCCAGAAGAATGGCTGCGCAAGCTGGCCGAAAAGCATCTGTCCGAGGAAGAGCGCGCGGCGGTGGAAGCCTTGGGCGGTTTCGACAAGCTGATGGAAACGCTCAAGCAGCGGTTGGAAGAGCAAAAAGGCCGGCATCAGGGCGGCAGCAAATGGGTCGGTACGGCCGGAACCTCACCCTTTGGGGCCTATGGCTACAACCCCGAAGGCGTACGCATCGGCCAGAAAGAAGGCCGCCATGGCCGCGCCGTAAAAGTTTGGGACAAGCGCGAGTTTCGTAACCTCGATGACACGGTGGAGCTGGGCACCCGCAACATCAAGGTCGCTTTGAAACGGCTGCGCAAGTGGGCCCGCGACGGCGCAGCAGAGGAGCTGGACCTCGACGGCACCATCCGCGCCACCGCCGAGCATGGCTATCTGGACGTGCAAACACGGCCAGAGCGGCGCAATGCCGTGAAGGTGCTGTTGTTCCTCGATGTCGGCGGCTCAATGGACCCCTATGTGAAAGTGGTGGAGGAGTTGTTTTCCGCCGCGCGCTCTGAGTTCCGGCATCTGGAGCATTTTTACTTCCACAACTGCATTTATGAAGGTGTTTGGCGCGACAATCGTAGGCGTTGGGATGCTCAAACCCCGACATGGGAGCTGTTGCGCACCTATGGCCCGGATTGGAAATGCATTTTCGTGGGCGATGCCAGCATGAGCCCCTATGAGATCTTGCACCCCGGCGGGGCCAATGAGCATTGGAACCAAGAAGCCGGGCAAGTGTGGTTGGCGCGGCTCTGCCAAAAATGGTCGTCTCATCTATGGATCAACCCGACGCCAGAACGGTTTTGGCCTCATAGCCACTCGATCCGCCTGATCCAGGGGATCCTCGGCAACCGGATGGTGCCGATGACGCTGGAAGGAATCACTCGCGGCACAAAGGAACTGAGCCGATGAAGCGCAAGTTCTTGCTGGTTGGATTTGCCCTTGCTGCGGTTCTGACCGCGTTTTTTATCGTCCGGGCGGTGATGTTCATGATTTTCTGGATGGACCCGGAACGGGGGATGCATCCGGTCGAGCCATGGATGACACCGCGCTATATTGCCCGCGTCTATGATATTCCGCGCGAAGCGTTGCAGGGCATTTTGGCACTGGCACCGGGGGAAACCCCGCGTGTTCCGCTGGAAAAACTAGCCGCGCAGCGCGGCATTGGCGTTGAAGTCTTGCTCGAAGAAATTCAGGCCCTTATTGACGCGCAGCCGCCGCAATGACCGATACCCTCCTTCTTCTCGTCTCAGACTATGGGTTGCTGGTGATTACATTGGCAACCTTGCTGTCATGCTTTGCCCTGCCGATGCCCTCATCGCTGATGATGATGGCAGGCGGGGCTTTTTCGGCCTCGGGCGATCTGGTGCTTTGGCAGGTCTGCGTGGCGGCTTTTTGCGGGGCGGTTGCCGGTGATCAGATCGGGTATTTGATGGCGCGGCATTGGGGCGGCGACAGGCTGTGGGCGCGGCTGCGCGGGCGCAAAGCCTCCGCCCGCTTGCTGGAGCAAGCAGAGAGCCTGTTGCACAAGCGCGGCGGTTGGGCGGTGTATTTGACACGCTGGCTGTTTAGCCCTCTGGGGCCTTATGTGAACCTGATCGCGGGGGCGACGCGGATGTCATGGCCGCGGTTCGCGCTGGCCGATCTTCTGGGAGAGGTGACCTGGGTCACAATTTACGTCACGCTTGGCTATGCTTTTGGCAGCCAGATTGAGGAACTCTCCGATACGTTGGGCAATGTGATCGGCGCGCTGACAGCGGGGATGATCACCTTTCTTTTGGGCCGCGCGCTTTGGGCGCAACGCCGTGTGGCGCGGTGATGGGGGTGCGCGTATCGGATTCTAAGGGCTGGGGCTTTTCGCCCGCCTCAACCCGCCCCATATTAGGCCCATGACCAGCCTTCTCCCCTTCATCCTGCCCCTTGTGATGGCCTATGTTATGTACCGTTTTTCCGCGTGGCAGACGGGCAAACATCTTGACCAAGCTTCCAAACCTCTGCGCGATCCGGGGCTGGAGGCAGCGATGGCACGGATGGCCGAGGCGCTGGAGGTGCCGCGTATTGAGGTGCATGTTTATGACGTGGAGCCAGTGAACGGGCTGGCTGCCCCCGATGGCCGGATATTCCTGACGCGCGGCTTTATAGATCGGTATCGGCAAGGGATCGTCAGCGCGGATGAGATTGCCTCTGTCGTGGCGCATGAGTTGGGCCATGTCGCACTGGGACATACCAAGCGGCGCATGATTGATGTGACCGGGCAGCATGCTGTCTCCATGCTCGCCGCGACGCTGCTCAGCCGCTTCATTCCGGTGATCGGCGTGTTTATTGCTTCATATCTCACAAAGATCCTGGGCGCAGGCTTGTCGCGCAAGGATGAGAATGAGGCCGATGCCTATGCCAGCGCCTTGTTGGTAAAAGCCGGAATCGGCACCGGACCACAAAAGAGCCTTTTCACCAAGCTGGACCGTTTGACGGGGGCGAAAGGCAACGAAGTGCCGCAATGGCTGCGCAGCCACCCCAAAACCGCCGAGCGGATCGCGGCGATTGAAGCGCGGGACGCACGCTGGCGGAAGTAGGTACGATCAGGCGTTGTGCAGAGCGCCCCAAGCCCTCGGATCGGCAACAGGCATAAAGTCTTTGAGGCACATATTTTTAAAAGCGGCGGCCGAACACTGGGTACGCGGGCCCGCAATCTTTCAAGGCAATGTGCCGCGCGGGGCCAAGAAAGAGATTCCCCTCGCCTCCTTCTGCCAAGTCAGTCACAATTTCGTGTTTCATCCTGTTAGCCCTTCATTTCATTTGATAACGCTGCACTGATCATAATGGGTTCCGAGAATTAGTATTTTGTTGGTGGTGTATGGGGAATGAAGCCAAAATCGGGTCCGCAGTTGATCTGCTGAGCCGCTATATTCTGAACGGAACGCTTTTGCCGTTACAACCTTTGCGCATTACCACCCTTTCTGCGCGCTATGGGCTAAGTGCGGCACCACTGCGCGAGGCTTTGTCGCGGTTGGAAAAGAAAAAACTGGTGATCGCCACGGCCAATCGGGGATGGCAGGTTGCCCCGGTGTCTCTGGCTGAATTCAGGGATCTGCAAATCGCGCGCCTCGCGTTGGAGGCGGCCTTGTTGGACGATTCATTGGCGAGCGGAGGGGTGGAGTGGGAGCCCGAACTGGTGGCCGCTCATTACCGGCTGGCGCAGGCCGTACCCCCAAGGGGAGAGGCGGATACGCTGGCCTATCGCCAAACATGGATAGCCATGCATGACAGCTTTCATATCGCTTTGCTGGCTGGGGCGCGATCTAACTGGTTGAAACGGTTCTATGCAAAGCTTCTGGCGCAGCTGCAGCGGCACCACCTGGCCGTGCTAATGCAGCCGTTGACAGATGATACGCAAGTGATGTTGGATCAGGCCTTCTGTGTGCCGCCCCATACTGAATTGATGATCGCGGTGCTCGACCGCGATGCGCAGGCTGCGACCGCCGCTCTTCAGGCGCATAGCGAGACGGCGCTTGAGATATTTTACAAGGTTCTGGGGGATGGATCCGCTGGAATTGGGGCCGGCGTTGAGGCCCGAAACGAGGAAGGACAAAAGGCATGACGATGGCGGGCGATGGCTATTTCCTCTATCATTCCATAGGCCAATACCCCGGCAAAGCCACCGATATGGCAGCGGCAATGGCCGATTTTTCGGTTGCCTGGGGATCGGCCAATGATGCGCAATGGGGTTATGCGCTTGGCAAACGACAAGAGTTTATCGCGCAATGGTCCGCGTTGATCGGGGCGGCAAATGGCACGCTGACAACGACCGAGAATGTGACAGCCTCGCTCTATTCTCTGATGGGATCATTGCCCCGTAACACATTAACAGGCAAGAAAGTTCTGGTTGCAGGCGATTGCTTTCCTTCGGTTCACTTCTTGCTTGCGGGCCTTGCCCCGCGCTTGGGGTTTGAACTGGTGACGGTGCCTTTGCGCCAAGGCGCAACTTGGGCCGAGGATGAGGATATCATCGGCCATTGGGGGCCTGATGTCGGGGTGGCGTTGCTGACATGGGTCAGCTCCACCTCATCGCATCGTTCCGACATTGCAGCACTGGTCGCGCATGGCCACGCGCAGGGTTCTGTCATCGGGGTGGATATCACGCAGGCGGCGGGATTGCTGCCATTTGATGTGGCAAAGCCAGAGGTGGATTTTGCCATTTCAACCAGCCTGAAATGGATGTGCGGCGCGCCGGGGGCCGGGATACTTTATGTGAAGCCAGACTTGATCGGCATCTGCGCGCCAGAGTTTCGCGGCTGGTTCAGCCAACCCGACCCGTTCTCTTGGGATTTTGACGCATTCGCCTATGCACCCGATATTCGGCGTTTTGACAATGGCACGCCGGGGGTGGTCGCGGCCCTTGCCTCGCTGCCCGCGATGCATTGGCTAATGGCACAAGATCGCGCTGCCTTGCTGGCGCATAACCGCCGCCTCGGCGCGCAAGTTCTGGCGGGGGTGGATGCGCTTGGCCTTGCCCTCGCCTCTCCCCGTAAGGAAAGCGAGCGCGGCGGCAGCATCATGGTGCGGCTGCCCGACACGGTTGCAGCGGCAGATGTTTTGGGCGCATTCCGCGCGGCCGATATTTTTGCCGATGCGCGCGGGCAGGTGCTGCGTCTTTCACCGGGGGTGATGACGACCGATGCAGGGGTTTCACGTATGCTCAAAGCATTGGGCGAGGCGCTGGCGCAATAGCGCTCCACGCTCTCACTCATGGAGCGTTGGGTTTTGCGTGTTTTGCGTGTTTTGCAAAGATGAAACCGGGATCGTGCGTTACGTTCTGCCTTGGAACTGGGTGACGGTGATGCCTGCGGCCTCCAGCGCGCTGCGGACGGATTTGGCGATATCGACAGCGGCAGGGGTATCGCCATGCAGGCAGATCGTATCAATCGGCGTGGGGATATGTTTGCCCGAAGCCGTGATGATGGCCCCTGCCCGCACCATTTCGACCATGCGCGCGCCGGCAAGTGCCGGGTCATGGATCACCGCGCCGGAGAGTTTGCGGTCCACAAGGGTTGCATCATCATTATAGGCACGGTCAGCAAAAATCTCGGCAGCCCATGTGCAGCCCAGGGATTCCACGGCCTGTTGCTGGGCGGTGGCCGCGAGGACCATGATGATGATCGTGGGGTCTACCGCCAAAGCGCCTTCATAGCAGGCCCGCGCCATCGCCATATCTTCCGAGGCCATATTGGCCAAAGCACCGTGGAGCTTGAGGTGCCGCACATGCCCCCCCGCCAGCCGGGCCATAGCCTGTGCAGCCCCCAGTTGATAGGCAACCAAATGGCGCAATTCGGCATGGCTGAGCGTGAAGCGGCGGCGGCCAAAACCTTGCAGATCGGCAAAGCCGGGATGCGCCCCAATTCCGGTGCCATGGGCTACGGCCCCGCGCATGGTGGCGGCCATCACATCGGGGTCGGAGGCGTGAAAGCCGCAGGCGATATTGGCCGAGGTGATGGTTTCAAGCAGGGCCGCGTCGTCGCCCATGGTCCATGGGCCAAAGCTTTCTCCCATATCGGCGTTCAGATCGACGGTGATGGTCATGGGGCCTCCGTTCCGGTGATCATACCGGAGATGAGTTGATAGGACAAAAGATCAGCAATATCGCGCGGATCGCGCAGCAGCGGGCGGCATTGGGCGGGCAGTTGCGCCAAGGCGGTCTGAAATTTACGGTGAATATCCAGCGCCTTATCCAGCGTAACAAAGGCAAAGCGAAGCGCCGCCCCCGCAGGGGTTTGCGCCAAGAGGGCCAGGTCGGCGGGCAGCACCGTACCAATACGGGGGTAGCCGCCTGTGGTTTGCGCTTCGGGCAAAAGCACGAAAGGCGCGCCATCACCGGGAATTTGGATATCGCCGGGGGTAATGATCTCCGACAAAATGGATTGACCACTGGCAAGGCCAAAGCCTGCCCCCTCAGGTATCAAACGCACGCCCTGACGGTTGGCACGGGCATCCCTGTGAAAGATTGTGGCCTGAAAGCGGGCAATCTCATCCAGCGAAAAAAGATCGGTTTGAAGCGAGGCGATAACACGGGCGGTGCCGCCGCCAAAGCGGCTGGCAACACTCAGCCCCTGCCCCACAGGACCACCTTTATCCGGGCCAAGCGGCAGCGATTGGCCCGCGTGCAACACCGCGCCAATACCAGCGGCCAAGTGGGTGGCGCGCGCACCAAGAAACTGCGGCGTGTCGATACCGCCGCCGATGGACAGATAGCCATAGACGCCAGCTTGTGCGCCGCCAATCTCCAGCCTTGCGCCTTTGGGCAAAAGGTGGCTGGCGTTCCATGCCACGGGTGCCCCCCCCAGCGTGGCGCGCATCGGGGCGCCGGTAAGGGCAATACGCAAAGGCATATTGGCCGTGAAGCTGCCGCCGAACCCCGCCATTTCCAGCGCCGCAAAATCCGTCGATTGCCGCAAAAGTGCAGCCCCTTCGGCCAGCGCCATGGCATCGGCAGCGCCTCCACGCGAAAGGCCAGAAGCGATATGGCCCGGGCGTCCGAGGTCTTGGACTGTGACGGCGGGGCCGATGGCGTGGACGCGCAGCATGCTCATACAATCGGCTCCACGCTTGCGCCGCCATTGGTCGTGCCGTCCGCGAGAATTTCCCTGTATTGCCCAATGGTTACGGCAGGAAACTGAACCTCATCGCCAGCGCGCAATGTAAAGGGATCTTCGGCCTCGGCCCGGAAACAGCGAAAGGCGGTTTGGCCAACGTGCCGCCACCCGGTGGGGGATGGGTTGGCAAACAGCACGAATTGGCGCACCGCAACCACCAAAGCTCCGGCAGGCACTTGCGGCGTGATCGCGGATTGGCGCGGGATGTTCCAGTTTTCCGGCAATTCGCCCAGATAGGGCTGTCCGGGGGCGAAACCCAGCGTCAGAACCCGCGTGCGGGCGGCGGATAGTGTGGCTATCGCCTCTGCCTCGCTTTGGCCCGCGAGGCTTGCAGCCTCGGCAAGTTGCGGGGCGCCCGGCCCGCCATAAAGCGTGGGAATGCGCCAAAGACAGCGGCCCTGCGGCGGCGGTGCTGCGTACCAATCAGCGCTGGCAATCAACCGGTGCAGGCGCGCCGTCAGCTCGGCATGTGGCAGGTGCAACGGGTCAAACCGCAAATAGGTGGAAGCCAGCGACGAAGAGGTTTCCGCAACCCCTGGCCAATCTTCGGCCTCCACCGCCGCGCGAAAGGCAAGGGCCGCGCGGTTCGCAGGCTCGGTCAACCGATCGGCGAACCGCACCAAAAGGCCGGTCAAACCGATGGGGTGAATTTGTGGATAGAGGTCAGGGCCTTGCATGGCGCGATGGTGCCGTTTTGAAGCGGCCGCTGCAAGACCCCTTTGTCGGCCTTACACGCCTTGTCCGCAATGGGCATCGACCACACGCTGCACCATGGGCGCGAAATGCGCGAAGGGCGGAGTTTCAATATCCGGGTGCTTGCCGGCCTCATCCAGAAAGCGAACCTGAATGATCTGGGCGAGATTGGGATTTCGTTCAAATTCAGCAACTTCTTCAGCATTCATCGGCCCGCCCTGCAAATGCAGGGTGTGAACGGAGGCCGGGGAAAGGCGGTTGAAATACGCGGGCTTCGTGGCACATAGATAGCGTTTGGCTGCCACATGATAGCGCACGCAATCGGTTACCAATGTGGGGAAGAACGGGGCCAGAACCTGTGCCCCCGCCTCTTCATGGTGGCGGTCATGGGTGTCATCTGGGTGGTAGGTGCCAAACTCTGAAGTGAAATGCCCGATGTCATGCAAAAGGGCCGCTACGATCACCACCTCCGGTTGGCCCGCACGTTCGGCCAGTGTCGCCCCTTGCAGCATGTGTTGGGCCATGGTCACCGGCTCACCCAGATATTCTTCGTCACCACGACGCGCAAATATATCGGCAAGGAACGGCACGATGGTCTGGGCAGTGAGCGCTGTCATTCCGCAGCCTCCCGCACCAGCGCGTTAAGGGTGGAGTAAAGCCCATCCTTATCCGCGTAGCAGCCCTGCAACCAGCGGGTACCCGCCCCGGAATAACCTTTGCGTGCATGCAAAATCCGTGTGTTATCAACAACAAAGCTTTCGCCTGGATCTAGGCGAAAGGTTACTTCCATCGCGGGATCGTCGATAATCTCGGCAAGATGTCGATAAGCAGCGTAATAGGCCTCCATATCCTCAAACGGCACATCGGTAATGGCGGCGGCAGAGCGGTTGTTGAAGCGAATGGCGATAAGCTCGCCATCCGGAGCCAGTTCAATCATCGGGCGGCGCGCGGTCAGGCGCACCCCCGCCTCACCTGCGTATTCAAATTGGGCACAGTATTTCGTCAGAATAGCAAAACCCTCCGGAGATTCGTCACGCAGCCGCAGGGCAGCAGCAAAGCCATCCACCACCATATTTTCACCTCCTGCCGCCGAGGATTCGAGGCAGTAAAGCACCTGCACCGTTGGCACCGGGTCACGGTAGGGATTGTCAGTATGGGCCTGAAGACCAAGCCCGGTATAGGCCAGATTGGTGGGGTTAACCTCGGTCCGCACCTCAAACTTGCGCCCATAATTCGTTTCGCGCACATAGCCGAACAGATCCACAACCTCAAACAAGGCACCATCACGCACTGGCCCGGCGCTTAGCTTGCCAAACCCATAGCGCGCCACTTGTGCAAGCCAAGCCCGTTTTGTGCCCCCGTCAGCTTGCAAATCAGGCAGGCGCGCAACCGGAACATGCCCCATCAACCCCGAATCCCATATCTGCACATGCGGGGCCGTCCAACCCGGTTCCTTGGGCATGGCATGGTCGTAGCGCTGCGCCAAAAGAACCTTAAGTTCATAGGATATCACTTTGTTTTCCGGCGAAAATGTCAGTATAACGGCATCCCCGGACACCGCTGCGGACTCGATCCGTGTATCAGCTGGAATGTCGCGCAAGGTGATCAGGCGCTGGCCATTTCCGGGAGCACGTGTCTGCGCGTCCCAAGCATTGTCGCGCAGCCAAACCGCATGAAACCGTGCAGGCATCTGGTCGGGGAAAGAGAGGGTCAGAACGCGCCCATCGGCGCTTAGGCTGGCTTGGGTCATTGCGGCCTCGAACAAAAGGAATTTCTGGCAGTGTGACGTGGATTGACTTAAGTACAACATAATAGTCCTACCCCTAAGATACCGATCTTCTTATGCCTCATATACGCCCCCTGCCCTTGGAATGGATTCGCGCCTTTGAGGCGGCCGGTCGCTTGGGCAGCTTTGTCGCCGCTGCCGCCGAACTGGGTGTGACCCAAGCCGCAGTCAGCCAGCGCATCGGGCATCTGGAGGCGCAACTGGGCCTGCGCTTGTTCCTGCGCAAAGCCCGAGGCGTCGCTCTGACGGTAGAGGGAGAAACATGGCTGCCACAGCTTTCCCCCCATCTGCGCGCGCTTCAGCAAACTGCAGATGACCTGTTCGGCAGCGGTCCGCGCCGGATCACTGTTTCGGCCAGTGCCTCGGTCATCCAACACTGGCTCGTGCCGCGACTTCGTCATCTGCGCCCCAGTGACAGATTGAATTTTTCGTTATCTACCGTGGTGTTGCACGGCGACTTTGACACGCAAAGCAGTATGGTAGAAATACGCTATGGCACGGGGCCGTGGCCGGGCTTGCGTGCCGCCAAACTGTTTGATGAGGCCTTAGCCCCCGTTGCCAGCCCCGATCTGGCCGCACAAGGCAATTGGCAGGCCCTGCCCCGTATCGCGCTATCGGGCCCGCGGGCTGGCTGGGCAGACTGGCCCGACCCCGGCCCCGCGCCGCAAATCCGGTTTGACAGTTTTGCTGCGGGTTTGGCCGCTGCCACACATGGCGCGGGCGTCTTGCTGGCGTCGCTGCCGCTTTGCGCCCCGGCCTTGGCATCGGGGCTGGTACAACAGCTTGGCAGCCGCATTCTCCGCCCAGAGGGAAGCTACTGGCTGCTCTCCCCCTCAGCGCGGATATCGGACGGGCAGTGGCACACGCTGACGCGCCTTTTCTGTGAAACAGCGGATTGACCTATCTCTGAAGAAACGCCCGCGGCAGGCTGCGTCAGCGCCACCCAAAGGCCCCGGCCTACCGCAAGCGCCAAGCCTGAGTCTTGCGCAATACCCGGCGAGAGGCCAGCAAATGCAGCAAGCGCGCACCGGCATTGGTGTAGAAAATCATCATCCCCATCGCCGCCGCAGGCGCCATATCGCCCGCGTCATCCATGTTCAGCACGGCAACAGACGCCAAAGCAGTATGGGTGGAATACAAGAAAACCACCGCTGAAACCGTCGTCATCGCATTGACGAACAGATAAACCGAAATATCCAAAATTGCAGGCAAACACACCGGCACCGTCACCCGCGTGAACAATCGATAAAACGGCTGGCGCAGCGAACTTGCCACCGGCTCAAACTCCGCATCAATTTGTTTCAGCGCGGTCAGCGCCGTCAAATGTCCTACCGTATAAAAATGCGTTACGGTTGAGACGACCAAAATCGTCATCGTGCCATAAATCGCATTCAGCGGGTTAGCCGGATCGTTGAAGAAAAAGATATAGGCCAGCCCCAGCACCATCCCCGGCACCGCCATCGGAAGCATCGCCAGAAACTGAAACAACCCACGCCCAGTTTTGAACCCATCAATCTTTTCCACCATATAGGCCCCGGTAAATACAATCACAGTGCCAAAAACCGCCGTCATTCCGGCCAGTTGGATAGAGTTTCTATAGGCCGCCCAACCCCCGCCATCGGTGCGGTTGAAATCATAGTTCCGCAGGCTCAGGCTCAAATCATAAGGCCAGAACTTTACCAATGCCGCATATTGGCAAACCAGGATCAGCCCCAGAATAAACACGGCCATCGCCCCGCACCAGGCAAGGCATAGCGACTCAAGCCGCCGATTGGGTTTCGGCTGATACGGCACCGAGCGGGCCGAAAGCAACGACACCTGCTTTTTCTGCACCTGCCGGTCCACCACAAAGGCCAGTACCGCCGGGATCAGTAAGATCACCGAAACCACGGCCCCCATCTCAAAATTCTGCTGGCCGATCACCTGTTTGTATATGTCGATCGCCAACACATTATACTGCCCCCCGATCACCTTCGGCAGGCCAAAATCGGTAATAACCAAAGTGAAGGTCACAAACCCCGCCGAGATAAGACCATAACGCGCGCCGGGAATGGTCACGGTCCAGAATGTCCGCCACTTGCTCGCGCGCAAACTCTCTGCCGCCTCATACTGACGCTGGTCGGCGATCGAAAGTGCTGTTGAAATGATGATGAGCGCATGGGGAAAGGTGAAAAACACCGAACCTATCACAATGCCCAGAGGTCCATAAATGCTATGCCCCATCAGCAAGACTTTCAGCATCCCCTGATTTCCGAACAGGTAAATCAACGCGATGCCGGGTAGCAAGGATGGCACCAAAATCGGCATCATCGCCACCATTTTGAAAAACCCCTTGAACGGCATACAACTGCGGTTGAGCGCATAGGCAAAACCAAAGGCGAAAACCATCGTCAAAACCGTACTGACCGCCGCGATGAACACTGAATTCTGGATCGAAGAAAACAGCGCCGGGTTGGAGAAATATTCAGCATAGTTCTGAAATCCCACCGATTTCACCGGGCGCAAATTTATCCGGCGCAAGGTATTGCTGTCATATTCCGCCCACTGGGTGGAATTTTGCAAGTCCAACCCCACCAACCAAGGCGCATCGTCATGCGTACCGCGGAGCCGGTACTTCACCGGGCTGCGAAAGTTGAAATCGGGGAATAGATTCGCCACCGATAACCGCCCATCCGAGGACGTTCGCAAATCATCACCAACAAACGCACCCACCCGCGCATTGATCTGCGCCGCCGATTCCGCCGGGCCGAAGGCCCCTGCCTCATCGCTGACCTGAAGCTCATATCGCGCCAGATCAAAGCTATAGGTCACAAAGCTTTTCGACAGCATGGCGTAAAGTGGCAACGCCAGTGCGGCAATCAGATACAACCCAATCACCAACATGAAGCCGCGCTTTATCACGGCGTCCCGGTCCAGCTTCAGCCGGATCTTGCGGCCGAGTGGCAGGCTTTCCTCTGCCATCTCAGCGCCCCTTCGGGAACAAAAGCACCCGCTCGGCAGGCAGTTCCACCGCTATTGCCATCCCCGGCACCAGACCCAACCGCCGCACGGCATTGATTGAGAAATTGGCGACCAGGGCCGCATTGCCTAAGGCAGGCGACTGCAAATGGCACCGCCAGAATGAACCCAAAAATTCCATATCCGTTAAGGTCACGGGCAACAGGTTCGCCGCCCCCTCTCCCGCCGCCGCAGAGGCATGGGGCACCACATCTTCGGGCCGCACCGCCACGGTCACCTGCGCACCCTCATCAATCCCCCGGCCCTCACTGCTCAGGGTGATGGTCCCAAGCTGGACCTTGCCATCTCGATAAGTGGAGATAACTTTGTTGGTCTCGCCAATAAAATCGGCCACGAAAAGCGAGGCCGGGTGGCGGTATATCTCGGTCGGCGTACCGACCTGCTCGACCGTGCCATGGTTCATCACCACGATCCGGTCCGCCATCGATAGTGCCTCTTCCTGATCATGTGTGACCATGATCGTTGTCACCCCAAGCTTGCGCTGCAGTTCCTTGATTTCATGCCGTAAATGTACACGAACCTTAGCATCCAGCGCCGAAAGCGGCTCATCAAGCAGAAGCAATCCGGGGTTGATGGCAATGGCGCGGGCCAAAGCGATACGCTGTTGCTGGCCACCCGAAAGCTGGGCGGGGTATTTGTCGGCCTGCTCAGGCAAGCCCACCAATTCCAACAGTTCCGCCACGCGTGCCTTGATCTCGGCGCGGGGTCGTCCGGTGTTTTCCAGCCCGAAGGCGATGTTGCGGGCCACGGTCAGGTTGGGAAACAGCGCATAGGATTGGAACACAATCCCATAATCGCGCTGTGAGGTCGGCATATCAGAAATGTCCACACCGCCTTGA
>CALEMZ010000404.1 GCA_937910975.1 uncultured Pseudorhodobacter sp.
TAAATAATTTATGAAATCATCATAAAAAATGATACCACTCCTCAGGCAGATGACAAGGTTATGACCCCCATCGCGACAATCACAGCAGCGACCAGCCGTCCTTTCCACGGGCGTTCACGGAAAAGCACCACCCCGATCAGCGCCGCGATGATAACGCTCGATTCGCGCACCGCTGATACCGCGCCCAAAGGTGCGATGGTCTTGACATAAAGCACAAGGCCATAAGCCGTGACCGCCGCCACCCCGCCCAAAAGCCCAAGGATCAGGGTGCGCGGCGCGAAATGCCCCCGGTTGCGGCGGCGGTGCAGCGCAATCGCCAAAGGCACCGGGGCCTCGCATAAAAACAGCCACCCCATATAGCCCGTGGCCGTGCCCGCCTGCCGGATACCGATGCCATCGGCCACCGAATAGGTGCCGATACAAACACCAAGCAGCAGCGCCAGCCCGATGGTCGTGCGCGGCACCCGCACCGCCCCCCTTTGCAGCGCCAAAAGGCATATCCCCCCACTCACCAATGCCAAGCCCGCCCAACCCATCGGCCCAAGCCCCTCGCCAATAATCAGATAGGCCGAGATCGCCACGAAAGCCGGGGCCATCCCGCGCGAAATCGGGTAAACTTGGCTCAGATCACCGTGCCGGTAAGCGCGAAACAGCAGCAGGTAATAGCCGTAATGCACCACGGTTGAGATAAAGATCGACGGCCAGCTTGTCCGGTCGGGTATCGGCGACAGCGCAATCAGCAAAACCCCCGCCAGCGCGTGGGCCAGCGATACCGCCCCCAAAACCCCAGCGCGATCATCAACGGCCTTGAGCATCGCGTTCCAGCCCGCATGCAGCAGCGCCGAAAACAGCACGATGCCAAGGGCAAAAGCGCTCATCCGCCCTCGGCCAGAATGGCGGTTTCCACGATGCTCAGCGCCGCGTCCAGCTCCTCCCGGCCAATCGTCAGCGGCGGCGAAAGCGTCAGCACGCAGCCCGCGCTGATTTTAAACGACAGCCCCGCCTCAAGGCTACGGTAATAGATACGCTCCGCACGGGCCGGAGCCTCAAGGCGGCTGCCCCGATCCTCCACAATCTCCACCCCAAACATCAGCCCCCGGCCCCGCACATCGCCGACATAGGGGCTCTGGGGCGCGAAATTGCGCAGCCGCTCAATGGCATAGGCCCCCAACGCGGCGGATCGCGCAACCAGCCCCTCCTCCTCGATGATCTGCAAGGTGGTCAGGGCAGCGCGGGCCGTCACCGGGTTTTTCTCATGCGTGTAATGTCCGATGGCGAAATCGCCGCAAACATCCAGATCATGGCGCGCGATCACGGCGGCGATGGGCAATATCCCCCCACCAAGCGCTTTGCCAAGGGTCACGATATCGGGCACCACGCCGTCATGTTCAAAGGCAAACATGCGCCCGGTCTTGCCCAATCCGGTGGGGATCTCATCCATGATCAACAGCGCGCCATGGCGGTCGCAGGCGGCCCGCACCGCCTTCCAAAAGCCGGGCGGAGGCACCACAGGCACCGCGCGCATCGGCTCGGCGATAACGGCAGCCACATCACCCTCGCGCCCCAGCACATAATCCACCATCCCAGCACAGGCCAAACCGCAGGTTTCCGGCCCGGCGTGATTATAGGGGCAGCGATAGCAGTTGAAGGGGGCCACATGCTCTGTCCCAGTCATCAACGGCCCGGCGATATGGCTGCGAAATGTCGCCTCGCCGCCCACGCTCGCCGCACCAAACCCCGCGCCATGGAACGCGTCCCAAAAGCTGATGGTCTTGAACCGCCCCGTCGCGGCCCGCGCGATTTTCAGCGCCACCTCATTGGCATCCGACCCGCCCGTGGTGAACAGCACCTTGTTCAGCCCCTCGGGCGCAATCGCCCCCAGCTTTTCGGCCAGTTCCACCGCAGGCGCATTGGTAAAGCGGCGCGGCGCAAAGGGCAGCGTATCCAGTTGCGCCTTGATCGCGGCCACAAGGCGCGGGTGGCCGTATCCGATGTGATGCACCGAATTGCCGTGAAAATCCATGTAGCGGCGGCCTGCTGTGTCCTCAATCCAGATACCCTCGGCCTTTGCAATCGTCGATACGCAGGGGCTGGATAAGGATTGATGCATGAACGCATCCGCGTCACGTTTTAACAGATTACGCGTGGCCGCATCGGGGTGCTTTTCCGCCCAAGTACGCCGCGCCGCCGATTGATTAGATTCGCCTTCGGTATGGGTGATCTTCATCTGCCACGCGCCTAATTATGTGTCGAAAAAACGTGGCCCCTTTGCTATTGGGGCCACGGATGCATCACCCCATCAGCGCGGCCATGGCAGCGAATAGGTTTTGACATTCGTGAAGAACTTCATTGCCTCCAGCACGCCCTCCTTCACCGCATTTCCGGAATCCTTGATCCCGCCAAAGGGTGACATTTCGATGCGATAACCCGGCTGCTCCCAGATATTACAGGTCCCCACATCCAGCCCATTCACATAGGCAATCGCGCGGTTAAGGTCGTTGGTGCAAACCCCGGATGACAGCCCAAATTGCGTGGAGTTGGAAATCGCCATCACCTCCACGTCATTGTCGGGCACCCGCACGATCGGCACGATGGGGCCAAAGGTTTCTTCCATCACCAATTCGCTGCCATGCGGCACGTAATCCACCACGATGGGCGGCAGCAACGCGCCCTGACGCGCCGGATGATAAAGGATTTTCGCGCCCTGTTTCTCGGCATCCACCACACGGCGCTCAAAAACCTCGGCTGCTTGGGCATGGATCACACAGCCAAGCTGGGTTTCGGGGTCCATCGGATCGCCAAAACGCAGCGCCTTGGCCTTTTCCAGCACCATCGGCACAAAACGATCCGCAACGGATTCCTGTACCAAAATCCGCTTGACGGCAGTGCAGCGTTGCCCCGAATTGCCCGTGGCCCCCGCCACCGCAATCGTCGCTGCCTTCTCAAGGTCAGCGTCCGACAGGTCATTGCAAATGATCAGCGGGTCATTGCCCCCCAATTCCAGCGCCATCCGCTTGTAACCAGCCTTGGAGGCGATCAGCTTGCCCACCGGCACGCCCCCGGTAAAGGTGATGATGTCGATATTCTCATTCGTCACCATCTCATCGCCAATATCCTTGGGCCAGCCGGTGACAATCTGAAACATCTGATGCGGCAGACCCGCCTCGTACAAGATATCTGCCAAGGCAATCGCAGT
>CALEMZ010000405.1 GCA_937910975.1 uncultured Pseudorhodobacter sp.
CGGGAAACCCCCGGTATTGGCTTCAAAATCCCTTTGTTGCAAAACGTTGTCACCTATGATGACCGAATTTTGGGCCTGTTCACGCAACCGTCCGAAGTGACCCCGGCGGATGATCGCCGTTTGGTTGTCGATGCGTTTGCGCGCTGGCGGATCACGGATTTGGTGAAGTTTCGCCAAGCCACCGGCACCGGCGGCGTTCGCACGGCCCAAGCGCGGATTGAGCCGATCTTGAACGCGGCAATCAGAGAGGTTCTTGGCTCTGTCCCATCGCAGCGCGTGTTGTCGGAGGATCGGACCAGTCTGATGAACCTGATCCGCGATCAGGCCCGTCGTCAGGCGGCCTCGCTTGGGGTGGATGTGGTTGACGTGCGCTTGACGCGTACCGATTTGCCGGAGCAAAACCTTGCCTCCACCTATTCGCGGATGCGGGCGGAGCGGGAACGCGAAGCAGCGGATGAGATCGCGCGCGGTAACGAGGCTGCACAGCGGGTGCGCGCGAGCGCCGACCGGACCGTGGTGGAGTTGACATCACAGGCGCGCAAAGAATCTGAAGTGATCCGGGGTGAAGCAGATGCTGCACGTAACGCGATCTATGCTGATGCTTTTGGTCGCGACCCGGAGTTCTTTGCTTTCTCCCGTTCGCTCACCAGCTATGAGCGGGCGCTACAAGGCTCCAACTCATCAATCGTAATGCAACCGGATAGTGTGTTCTTTGACTATCTGCGCAGCGACAAGGCACCAACCCCGGCTAACTGACTCCAGGGCTGACAAGATTGCGCGGCGTTCGATCCGGCCCAGATTTTTCGACGAAAAATCTCGCCCGGCCCGAGCGCCGCGTTTTTTTTGACTTTCTCGCGCAGTCCCCGGTCAGATGGCAAATCCGTTCACGTCCTGTTGAGCGAGCGCGACTGGGTTTGTATTGCGCCCGGAAGCGCCTAGATAGAAGATAGCCTTGCAAGAACTGCTGCGCCGACTAGAGTTGTTGGACGCGGAGTTGCGAAACGCATTAAAAGGAGCTTCGAGTGCAATCGAATAGCATTACAGCCACCCGGTTCGAGGAAAGTCGCCGCCAGACAGGAATGATGCGCGGATTGACGGCATTGGTTTTGGGGGTAGCCCTCGTGTTGGGGCAAGCGCTTTCGGTCGAGGCGCGCGCACCCGACAGCTTTGCCGATCTGGCCCAAAGCATCAGCCCCTCGGTGGTCAATATCACCACCTCTACCACGGTTGCGGCCAGCATCGAGGGTGCGCCGCAGGTGCCGCCCGGCTCTCCGTTTGAGGATTTCTTCAAGGATTTCCTTGACCGCAATGGCAATGGAAATGGTGATGGCAAGCCGCGCCGCTCTGAGGCATTGGGCTCTGGCTTTGTGATCTCGGAAGATGGGTTTATCGTCACCAATAACCATGTGATCGACAAGGCCGATGAGATTGAGATTGAGTTCTTTTCGGGCAAGCGCCTCTCGGCCAAGCTGATCGGCACCGACCCGAAAACTGATATTGCCTTGCTGAAGGTGGAAAGCGATGAGCCGCTGCCTTTCGTGCCCTTTGGCAACAGCGATTTGATGCGCGTTGGCGATTGGGTGATTGCGATGGGCAACCCGCTGGGACAGGGGTTCTCGGTCAGTGCGGGCATCATTTCCGCCCGTGGCCGCGCGCTTTCGGGCACCTATGACGACTATCTGCAAACGGATGCGGCGATCAACCGGGGCAACTCCGGCGGGCCGCTGTTCAACATGGATGGGCAGGTTGTCGGGGTGAACACCGCGATTTTGTCACCCACTGGGGGGTCTATCGGGATTGGTTTTTCGATGGCGTCGAATGTGGTGACGAAAGTTGTGGGACAGCTTAAGGAGTTTGGGGAAACCCGGCGTGGCTGGCTGGGCGTGCGCATTCAGGATGTAACGCCTGATGTGGCGGAAGCCATGGGCCTGAAAGAGGCCAAGGGTGCGCTGATTACTGATGTTCCGGAAGGGCCGGCGATGGATGCGGGGATGCTCGCGGGTGATGTGATCACTTCATTTGACGGTGCCGATGTGGCGGATACGCGCGAACTGGTGCGCCGTGTGGCCGATGCCCCAGTGGGCGAGGCCGTGCGTGTGGTGGTGTTGCGTGATGGCAAGACACAAACGCTATCGGTCACGCTGGGCCGCCGTGAAACGGCGGAGGGTGAATCCGTTCCTGCGGCAGCGATTCCGGCACCTGAGTCGACGAGCGCAGAGCTTTTGGGCCTGACGGTGATGCCGTTGACCGCAGATGACGCCAAGGCCCTGGGCCTGGCCGCCGACGCTGAAGGGCTGGCCGTGATGGAGGTTGATGAGGTTTCGGAGGCATATGCCAAGGGCTTGCGCGTGGGTGATGTGATCACCGAAGCTGGTCAGCAAAAGGTTGTGCGCGTTAAGGACCTGCAAGACCGGATTGAGGAGGCACGCAATGCTGGGCGCAAATCCCTGCTGCTGCTGATCCGTCGGGCGGGCGATCCGCGCTTTGTGGCCCTAGCCATCGACAGATAGGCCTGAAATCAGACGCTTAGACGGGGGCGGCAGGGCAACCTTCCGCCCCTTTTTATGGCCTTTAGCACTTAGCGTTTTTGTTGGGGCTGGAAATTCTAAAACGACCGATCCGTGAGATGCGCTAGGGCAATTCGCGCAACAAGCGCGAGCGGAAAGAGCGCATCCATTCCACCCGCGCCAGCGCCATTTCGCGCCCCGGCGCGGTGCGCATCGTCTCGGCGATGGGGAAAAGTTTGACCTCCAGATGATCCAACGAAAAGCGCTTATCATCCAGTGGGCGGTGCAGGGCCATAGGGTCGTCCGCGTCAAACAGCAGCCCGCCCATAGCACCCCCAACGTGGAACATGCGGGCAATGCCGATGGCCCCCAGCGCCTCCAGCCGATCGGCATCTTGCAAAATCTCGGCCTCGGGGGTTTCCGGCGGGATTGCGGCAGAAAAACTATGGGCGGCTATGGCATGGGCCACGGCGGGAATCTTAACCGCAGCAAAGCCGTTTCGCGCCAGATAATCGCTCGCCCAATCGGCTGAAAACGTTGAGGCGCGGGCGCGGTCGGGATGGTTTTTGGGCAAGTTTACCGCATCATGGAAATAGGCGGCGGGCAGCAACACCTCTAAATCTGCGCCGTTCATTTCCTGCGCAATCTCGCGCGCATTGGCCCAGACCCGGTCCAGATGTCCAAGATCATGCGCGCCATCGGTCTGGCCCGCCCAATGGGCGGAAATCGCCGTGCGGTATTGTGATTTGGGGTCGGCGGTCATTTCGAAAACTCCCCGGCAACAAGGCCAAGGCGGCGGGCCGTCGCGAGCGAAAGCCTCTCGCTATTGATTCCCAGCGGCTCTTGATAGAGCCGGGTAGCGCGGCGGGTTTGGACATCCAACTGGCCTGTCAGATCGCCGGTGTAATAGCCTCGTGCCTTAAGCGCGCGTTGCAGACTGGCTACGAAATCCAGCGTGATCTGCTCGGGGCAGGGGGCGCGAAACCACACATTGCGCCGATCTTGCACGATGCGCTGTGCGGTTTCGGTACGAAAGGCTGCGGCTGAGATCAGCCTCCCGTCTGGTCCGCGCGACTCGGGCCGCACCAGAACCTGTTCTGTCACGGTTTCAATGATGGCCGGGGTCACGTCATCGACCCAGCAGACGTTCTTGCCCTCGGTCGGGGGGGGGGGCGTTGGTGGTTTTGGTCACAAGTTCGGCCTGTAAACTCCCGGCCTGCACGGGCGCGCGCGGACCGCTGGATTGGCAGCCGGACAGGAAGAGCGCGAGGATCAGGAGGGAGGTTGCGGCACGGTGCATAGGGGGATTGTCTGCTCGTTCATTTTGATTTTGCACGGACCATAGCGCCATTCGCCGCGAAAGGAAGCGCCCCGCCGTAGGGTTTGCGCCATGCGTTGCGCAATGGTCGCGGCGCAGGCATGTCACGATGTCGTTTTCGGGTCAACATTGGCGGGGTTCTGCCGCCTGACAGGCTGGCAAACTGCCAAGAATTGCCCTAAGTCAGCTTTCAGAACCGATTGGGAACCCACTAAGGATAAGGGACGCGCATGGCGAAGATCACCTACGTTGAATTTGGCGGCAAAGAGCATGTGGTTGAGGTGAAGAACGGCCTGACCGTCATGGAAGGCGCGCGCGACAATGGCATTCCAGGAATTGAGGCCGATTGTGGCGGGGCCTGTGCCTGCTCTACCTGTCATGTCTATGTCGATCCGGCTTGGGTGGATAAAATCCCGGCCAAGGACGGGATGGAAGAGGATATGCTCGATTTCGCCTATAAACCGGACCCGGTGCGATCACGGCTGACCTGTCAGATCAAGGTGACGGATACGATGGATGGTTTGCGTGTGCAAATGCCTGAAAAACAGATCTGATGCTGCGAGGGCTTTTGGCCGGTTTGGTGTTGGCCGCATCTGGTGCCAATGCACAAGTGACTGACGCGCGCCTGACCCAGGCAACCGATCGATATGCCCATGGCGTTTTGGGTGACGCGTTGGAATGGGGCGGCATGCGCATCACCGGGCCTGCGGGCACCATTGAGGTGACGCTGCCCCAAACCCATGTGTTTGAGGATGTCGAAGCCCGCGTGCTGGACCTTGATGGTGATGGTCGGGCCGAGGTGCTGGTCGTCGAAACTGATATGGCCAAGGGTGCATCGCTTGCGGTTTACGATGCCGAGGGCAAGGTTGCAGCGACACCCCCCATCGGGGCCACGCACCGCTGGCTGGCCCCTTTGGGCATCGGTGATCTGGACGGTGACGGGTTGCCGGAAATTGCCTATGTCGACCGTCCGCATCTGGCCATGCAATTGGTTATCATGACATACCGCGACCGCAAACTGACCGAGGTGGCGCGGCTGTCAGGGGTCAGCAATCATCGCATTGGGGAAAGCACCATTTCTGGTGGTTTTCGCGATTGCGGGCAGGGTGGCGAAGTGATCTTGGCCAATGCGAGCTGGACACAGGTGATGGCCGTGGCGATGCAGGGGGGGGGCGATTGTCTGCGCGCAGCCTTAGCCGCTACTCGGCAGGTAATCTTAAACGGGCGCTGGATTGTCGCTGATCGGTTTGATCCCGAAATATTTTGGCTCGGGACAGAAAACTATGTACGCCTGCTTGACGACAAGTTATTCTGGAAAATACTGGGTAATACCGCTTTCTACACCCTTATCACGGTTCCAGTCTCTATCGTGGTCGCGCTTTTGCTGGCAGTCGCTGTCGACAGCAAGATCAGGGGCATGGCTATCTACCGTTCAGCCTTCTTCTATCCAGTAATGATTCCATCGGTTGCCGCAGGCATGGTGTGGGTCTTTCTGTATGCGCCGGGATATGGGCCGATAAACAGCGCTCTGGACGCAGTCGGCCTTCCGCAACTGAGCTGGCTGAGTGACAGCAAATGGGCGCTACCGGCCATCATGGTGATGAGCATCTGGAAATTCTCAGGCTATTTCATGCTGATCCTGCTTGCTGCCCTGAAGCTGGTTCCATCCGATCTGTATGAGGCGGCACGCCTCGACGGTGTCAACGGGTGGCACAGACTCGTCCACATTACAGTGCCGCTAATTTCGCCCTCACTCTATTTTGTGGCCATTATCGGGATACTGCACAGCTATCAGGTTTTTGACTATGGAGCTATGCCCGAAAGTTGGTGACGGTGTGATCAGGCGGCTTTACTTTCGTGCT
>CALEMZ010000406.1 GCA_937910975.1 uncultured Pseudorhodobacter sp.
CGACCGGATCGTAGTCAAATTCCGGCTGTTTGATGTGTATTCTGGCCAGCAGATGGGCGAGGGCCTGCAATTTGCCGGTACGCCCGCAAGCTGGCGGCGCATGGCGCATAAGGTGGCCGATGCGGTCTATAGCCGGATCACGGGCGAGGGCGGCTATTTTGACAGCCGCGTGGTCTTCGTTTCGGAAAGCGGGCCAAAGGACCAGCGCGCCAAGCGTTTGGCTGTGATGGATTATGACGGCGCGAATGTGCAATACCTCACCGATAGCCGATCACTCGTGCTGGCCCCGCGCTTCAGCCCGACGGGGGACCGGATCCTTTACACCTCCTACCAGTCGGGGTTTCCCAAGATTTACTTGATGGATGTGGCAAGCGTGCAAACGCGTGCCTTGGGCGATCAGCCCGGCACCATGACCTTTGCCCCGCGTTTTGCCCCGGATGGGCGCACGGTGGTGTTTAGCCTTGCGCAGGGAGGCAACAGTGATCTTTACACCGTTGATACCAACACCGGCGTGCTCGGGCGGTTGACCACTGCGCCCTCAATCGAGACTGCGCCCGACTACAGCCCCGATGGCAACCAGATTGTGTTTGAAAGCGACCGCTCCGGCACCCAGCAGCTTTACGTCATGCCCGCCGGCGGCGGCGAACCACGGCGGATTTCCAACGGGCAGGGGCGCTATTCCACCCCGGTCTGGAGCCCGCGAGGCGACCTGATCGCCTTTACCAAACAGCATCAGGGCCGGTTTCATATCGGCGTGATGCGGTTGGATGGCTCGGAAGAGCGACTTCTGACGGCCTCTTTTCTGGATGAAGGCCCGACATGGTCGCCCAATGGTCGGGTGATCATGTTTGCCCGCGAAACGGCGGGGGCTGCAGGGCAATCCTCGCTTTATTCGGTGGACATCACGGGGCGGAACCTGCGCCCGGTGCCCAGCGATGGCGCGGCATCGGACCCGGCATGGTCACCCTTGCTACCGTAGGAATTTGTGAACACTGTCCGATTCACAGGGGCAAGAAAACCTGATACTCTGAGCCCGGAGCGGGCAATAAATAAAAGGACGAAACCAATGTCATATCTATCCAAGGCGATACTTCTGATCGCCGTGCTGGGCCTTGCGGCCTGTAACAATCCTGATCGGTTTGGCGCAGGCGGTGCGGACGGTTTCGGGGGCGCTGGCGGTATTGAGAGCACAGGCCTGGGCAGGGCGGATGACCCGCGTTCTGTCGCCTATTTCCAGCAAACTTTGGGTGATCGGGTGTTCTTTGCTGTGGATCAGCATACGCTTTCAGATCAAGCGCGTCAGACGCTGGCTGGGCAAGCGCAATGGCTGCAAACCAACAGCAGTTATGCTTTGATCATCGAAGGCCATGCTGATGAGCAGGGTACGCGGCAGTATAACATTTCACTGGGTGAGCGCCGTGCCAATGCTGCACAGAACTTCCTGATCGCGCAGGGTGTTGCGGCCAACCGCATTCGCACCGTGTCTTATGGCAAGGAGCGCCCGGTTGAAGTGTGTTCGAGCGAGGATTGCTATAGCCGCAACCGCCGCGCGGTAACTGTGCTTTCCTTGGGCGCGGGTAGCTGAGCGTGATGCGCGCGGGGCTGATCGCACTCATTCTGGTGGCGATGCCGCTAGCAGGGTTTGCGCAGGACCGCGCGCAGACTCTGGCCGATATTCGGCAAGAACTGGTGGTTTTGAACGTTTCCGTGCAGGGATTGCGGGCGGAGCTTTCGACGACGGGCGGTGCCAGCACCGAGGCTTATGGCGGCGCACCGCTGGACCGGGTGGACGCGATAGAGGCGGCTTTGGCGCAACTGACCGCCAAGACCGAAGGCCTTGAGTTCCGTATCAATCAGGTTGTGACCGATGGCACACGGCGCATTGGCGATCTGGAGTTCCGCTTGGTGGAGCTTGAGGGCGGCGATCTGGGTGCGGTTGGTCAAGCGCCGACCTTGGGCGGGGATACGGGCGCGATGGTCGCTTCGGTTCCGCAGCCACCTGTGACGGGTGGTGTCTCGCTTGCAACCAATGAACAGGCGGATTTTGACCGGGCTAAGGGGGTGCTCGGTCAAGGTGACTTTCGCGCCGCCGCGGACCTCTTTGCGGCCTTTGCCCAGACCTATACAGGTGGGCCCCTGACGGCGGAGGCGCATTATTATCGCGGTGAGGCGCTCTCACAATTGGGGGAAACCTCGGGCGCGGCGCGCGCTTGGCTTGAGGCGTTCTCGGGCGATATGACCGGGCCACGCGCGGCGGAGTCACTGCTGAAAGTGGGCCGCGCGCTGGCGGAACTGGGGCAGAAGCCAGAGGCTTGTGTGACCTTGCAAGAGGTTGGCGCGCGTTTTCCCGGCGACCCTTCGGTGGCAGAGGCGGCCATGGCGGCGCAGGGGCTGGGGTGCCAGTAAGCGATTGGCCCTCGGATCTGCGCGCAGACACTTGGTTGCATAGCATTGCCGAAATGGCGCTCGTGCATGAGGCCCCCGCCCGGATCGCCGTTGCGGTTTCGGGCGGGTCTGATTCCATGGGCTTGCTACATGTCATGGCGGCGGTGGCAGTCAGTAAGGGTTGGGAGCTGCATGCGGTGACGGTGGACCATGCCTTGCGACCTGAAGCGGCGGCAGAGGCGGAGAGTGTGGCGCGGGTTTGCGCGGGGCTTGGCGTGGCGCATTCTATTTTGCGCTGGGAGCATGGAGTGGTGGCAGGTAACCTGATGGATGTCGCTCGGCGCGCGCGCTATGCGTTGATGGCCGATTGGGCGGAGCGCCGTGGAATTTCCCATATTTTACTTGGCCATACGGCGGATGATCAGGCTGAGACGTTTTTGATGGGCCTTGCGCGCGAGGCTGGAATCGATGGGCTGGTCGGGATGCGGCGGCACTGGAATCAGGAGTGCGTGCGGTTCTTGCGCCCGTTTTTGGGAGTGGAACGCCGCCAGTTGCGTGATTATCTGGCATGGCAAGGCGTGGCTTGGGTCGATGACCCCAGCAATGAAAATGATCGCTTTATGCGGGTAAAGGCCCGGGCTGCGTTAAGATGTCTTGAACCGTTAGGGATTGGTGTCGGGACGTTGAGCGCGGTGATCTCACATCTCTCAATGGCGCAAGACGCGGTGCAAGCTGCGGCTGCAGAGACCTCGGCGCGGATCGCGACCTCCTCTGCGGGGGAGGTGATCATGGACCGGGAGGGGTGGCGTTTGGCCCCGGCTGAGGTGCGGCGCAGGCTGTTAATCAAGGCGCTGCGCTGGGTGTCGGGTGCTGGATATGCACCACGGGCTGATGCGGTGGCGCGGGTTGAAGACGCGATTTGTCAGGGCAAGGATGCGATATTGGCAGGCTGCCGTATTCGCGTTTCTCAGGCAGCGTTTCGCGTGGTGCGCGAGCCCCGCGCGGTGGCAGGGCTGGTGGCGGCCCCAGGAACCCTCTGGGACAGGCGCTGGCAGGTCGAAGGGATTTTTGCGCCAGGGCAGCAGGTGCGGGCGTTGGGCGCGGAGGGGCTGCGCCAGTGCAAGGGCTGGCGCGAGACGGGGCATAGCCGGGATTCTCTGGTTGTTTCCCCCGCAATCTGGTATGATGATGTATTGATTGCGGCGCCGGTGGCCGGTTTCGCGGCGGGTTTTTGCGCGCGTATTGTCGCGGATTTCAACCAATTCGTAGTATCGCATTGAACACCCCGAACTAATGGCTATCTTGTGCGCAAAGCCGATGCCCCTTTTTGGCGCGGCGCGTGAAGGAGAATCTTCGTGGGAAATGCACGAAATATAGCATTTTGGGTCATTCTGCTGGTCTTGATCCTTGCTTTGTTCAACCTGTTCAGTGGTGGGCAGACAACAATGACGCAGCGCTCGGTGTCCTATTCGGACTTTATTGAGCGGGTGGAGGCGGGTGATGTTGTCAGCGTGACGCTGGATGGTGAGACGATTTTGGTTCGTGGCAAAGATGGCAAGGATTATTCCGTCATCAAGCCGCAGGGCGAGGAAATCACCGACAAGCTGATCGCCAAGGACGTGGGCGTTGTGGCCAAGGCGCAAGAACAGTCGGGCTTTTTCAGCCTTTTGAGCCTGTGGCTTCCGTTCCTCGTGCTGATCGGCATCTGGATTTTCTTCATGAACCGGATGCAGGGCGGCGGCAAAGGCGGAGCAATGGGCTTTGGCAAATCCAAGGCTAAGCTGCTGACCGAAAAGAATGGCCGCGTGACGTTTGATGACGTGGCGGGCATTGATGAGGCCAAGGAAGAGCTGGAAGAGATCGTTGAATTCCTGCGCAACCCGCAGAAATACAGCCGCTTGGGCGGCAAGATTCCGAAAGGTGCTTTGCTGGTAGGCCCTCCCGGTACGGGTAAGACGCTGCTGGCCCGCGCGATTGCGGGTGAGGCGGGGGTTCCGTTCTTCACCATTTCCGGCTCCGATTTCGTGGAAATGTTCGTCGGCGTGGGCGCAAGCCGCGTGCGCGATATGTTTGAACAGGCCAAGAAAAATGCGCCCTGCATCGTGTTTATCGACGAGATTGACGCCGTTGGCCGAGCGCGTGGCGTGGGCATGGGCGGCGGGAATGATGAGCGCGAGCAGACGCTGAACCAGCTTTTGGTTGAGATGGACGGGTTTGAGGCCAATGAAGGCGTGATCATCGTCGCGGCCACCAACCGCAAAGACGTGCTGGACCCAGCACTGCTGCGCCCCGGCCGTTTTGACCGCCAGATCCATGTGCCGAACCCCGATATCAAGGGCCGCGAAAAGATCCTCACTGTGCATGCGCGTAAAGTTCCCGTTGGCCCGGACGTGGATCTGCGGATCATCGCCCGCGGCACGCCCGGTTTCTCGGGTGCCGATCTTGCGAACCTTGTGAACGAGGCGGCTTTGAAAGCCGCGCGTGTGGGTCGCCGCTTTGTCACGATGCATGACTTTGAGCAGGCCAAGGACAAGGTGATGATGGGGGCGGAGCGTCGCTCGATGGTGCTGACCGCCGAGCAGAAGGAACATACCGCCTATCATGAGGCCGGCCACGCGGTTGTGGGCATGGCGCTGCCGAAATGTGACCCGGTCTATAAGGCCACGATCATTCCGCGCGGTGGCTCCTTGGGTATGGTGATGAGCTTGCCGGAAATGGACCAATTGAACATGCACAAGGACCAGTGCAAGCAGCGCATCGCGATGACCATGGCGGGCAAGGCTGCCGAGATCATTAAGTGGGGCGAAGAAGGCGTGTCGAACGGCCCTACGGGCGACATCATGCAGGCCAGCAGTTTGGCCCGCGCTATGGTGATGCGTTGGGGCATGTCGGACAAGATCGGCAATATCGATTATGCAGAGGCGCATCAGGGCTATCAGGGCCAGACCGGCGGCTTCTCGGTTTCCGCTGAGACCAAGCAATTGATCGAGGTTGAGGTGAAAGCCCTGATCGACGAAGGCTATGACGTGGCGCGCAGTATCCTTTTGGAGAAATCTGTAGAGTTTGAGCGTCTGGCGCAGGGCCTCTTGGAGTATGAGACGCTGACCGGCGACGAAATCAAGAAAGTTGTCGCAGGTGAGCGTCTTGGCGGGGATGACGATCAGGACAAGCCTTCGGGCGGGGAGCCTGTATCAGTGGTCGCGATTCCCAAAACCAAGACACGGCCCAAAACGCCGAAAGGCGGGATGGAGCCAGAGCCTGCGACGTAAGCCCAGGTAGCATGATGCAACAAGCGCCACGGGCAACCCCGTGGCGCTTTGCATTTTAGCAGGGATTGTAGAGAAATCTTGCTCATTTGTAGCGGCGTCAGGGGAAAGCGTTTGCTTTGTGCCGCGGAGCGCGGGATAAATTGAGCGTGTTTTGGTCAGTCGGGAATGGTTTATAGCGTTCGGGCTATCATTGTGTCACCCAAGCACCCCGAATGCGTTTGAAGCAAATGCTGCCTTGGGTTGCTTGGGTGGCGCGATGTCTTAAGTTGAACCCCAAACGCTTTAGGTTGAAGCGCGGCAAAGGGAGTGTGCGCTGATGACCGGAAGTGATTGGAACCCAGAAGGTTATGGCCGCTTTCGCGGGCTGCGCCTGCGCCCGGCGCTTGACCTGTTGGCGCAGGTGCCGGACCTGCCGGAGGGCGATGTGATTGATCTGTGCTGTGGCGCCGGCGCTGTCGGGCCAGCGCTGGCAGAGCGGTTTGCAGGGCCTACGCGGATCGGGCTCGATAGCTCACCTGCGATGTTGGCGGAGGCGGCGCAAACCGGGGCTTATGACCGGATGATCGAGGCGGATGTGGCGACATGGTTGCCGGACAAGCCGCCCGCGCTGCTGTTTTCAAATGCAGCCCTGCATTGGGTGGCCGACCATGAGGCCTTGGCGGTGCGTTTGGCAGGCATGCTGGTGCCGGGGGGCGTTCTGGCGGTGCAAATGCCACGCCAGGCAGGTGCGCCCTCGCATCGGTTTATCCGCGACATCGCGGCCTCGCTTTTTGCCGGTCGGTTTGAGGATGTGCCGCAATCGTCGGTGCATACGGCGGTGAAATATTGGGAGATGCTGGCCCCCTTGGGCGAGGTGAGTGCCTGGGAAACGGAGTATGTGCAGCGATTGGCACCGCAAAGCGAGGGCCACCCGGTGCGCGCCTTTACGCAGGCCACCGTTATGCGGCCATATCTGGCGGTGCTGAATGCCAAAGAAACGCAGGCGCTTCTTAGCGCCTACGATTCGGCCTTGGGTGCTGCCTATCCGCTGCTGCCCGATGGGGCGGCATTACTGCCGTTTCGGCGGGTGTTCTTCACGGTGAAGGTGAAATAACCGATGCCCGCTTTGATGAAGACGGGAATTCAGGGTGAGATTGTGTGGCTGGGGCTGGTGCCGGACCGTGCGACCAGCTTGATGAGCACCCCTGTCGCGGAGGTCGTGGCGCGCTTCTCGGGGCCGCAGGGCGAGGCGCATGGCGGGTTGACGCGCCCCTCATGCAGTCGCGTGCTGTCGCAATATCCGCGCGGCACCGAAATTCGAAATACACGGCAATTCGCTGTGCTTTGTGCTTCGGAACTCGACGCTATTGCCGGGGAAATGGGGCTGGCGGCGCTGGACCCAGCACTTTTGGGCGCGACGATGGTGATCGCGGGCATACCGGATTTTACGCATCTGCCTCCCTCCTCGCGCTTGCAATCGCAAAGCGGGGCGACGCTGGTGGTGGATATGGAAAACCGCCCCTGTAGCTTGCCTGCAAGGCCTGTGGAGGGCCGGCACCCCGGCAAAGGGGTCACGTTCAAGCCTGTGGCGAAGGATCGGCGCGGAGTGACGGCATGGGTGGAACGGGAGGGCCTGTTCCGGCTTGGCGATAGCATCACATTGCATATCCCCGATCAGCGCCCTTGGGCCGGACTGCCGCCGCGTTAGATCGACGTTAGCACAAATGCTGACAAGGCCAGCCCTACCCCAAATGCGGTGTGGAAGAAAACGGCGAAAGCGTGTTTTTGCATCATAGGCCCCCAGTGGTTGATCTTGATTAAGGGGCCGGGGTGGTTGCGCTGGGGTTAACACCGCGCTCTGCAAAGGCGTGGATTTGAACCAATATTTCTTATCGAAAAGAAGGGCTGGCGAATTTGGTGCGGGATGCGTCGGAAACGCCCGTTCCTGGTGCAAACCGACTGGCTACACCAACCTCAAAGCCCGAGACGGGTGGTGTCTATGCAGGGAGTGGTGGAAAAATGGCGTTTAAGACCGATATTGCGATT
>CALEMZ010000407.1 GCA_937910975.1 uncultured Pseudorhodobacter sp.
TTGCATGATGAGGCGGTGGTCGGCGGGCAGTTTGCCTCATCCCTTGGCTATTCCTTCAGCTATGATACCCGCACCACCGGCCTGAACCCGAATAGCGGCGTGTTGCTGCGCTTCAATCAGGATTTCGCAGGCCTGGGCGGCGATCTGAGTTATGTTTCCACCACCGGTCTGGCCTTGGCTGAGCGTCGTGTCTGGAATGACGATTTGACGCTGCGTGCGGTGCTGGAAGGCGGTATGATCAACATGGTCAAAGGCAACAGCCGCGTGACAGAGCGTTTCTTCGGTAACTCCAAAATTCGCGGCTTTGAGGCTAATGGTCTTGGCCCGCGCGATTTGAATGCTGTCAACGAAGACGCCTTGGGCGGCAACATCTTTGCCGTCGCGCGGTTTGAGGCAGAATTCCCCATTGGTCTGCCTGCCGAGTATAACATCCACGGTGGCGCTTTTGTTGATGTTGGCTCTGTTTGGGGGTTGGATGACAACCTGGGTGGCCCTCTAAATTGTGCGACGGCAGTACCGTCCAGTTGCGCTGCGGTGGATGACAGTTTGCGACTGCGGTCTTCCATTGGCGTGTCCTTGTTTTGGGAGACACCCATTGGTCCGTTGCGCTTTAACTTGTCGAAGCCACTTCGGAAAGAAGCCTATGATAAAACCCGCAGCTTTGACCTGACGATTTCGTCGCAATTCTGATGCGGTGGGCGCGCCGAGCTGTGGCCTGCATGGCGCTTGCGGCCGGGGTTTTGCCAGCGCCGGGGTCAGCTTTGGCCCAAGAAGTGCCGAGTGTTGTGGCCCCTGCGCTTGATGCCACGTTTCAATCGCCAGTATTGACGATCGATCAGAAACGTCTGTTTGAAGATTCAGCCTTTGGCCTAGATTCTTTGACACGACTGGAGGCCGCTTCTCGCGACCTTCAGGCCGAGATACGGAAAATCGAATCCGACCTGGAAATCGAAGAGCGCATGCTGACAGAGCGTCGCGCGGCGATGGAAACGCATGATTTTCAGCCTCTCGCCCGTGCCTTTGATGAGAAGGTCGAGTCTATTCGCGCAGCCTGGGGCGCCAAGGACCGCGACTTGAAACGCCAACGTGACGCTGATCAACAGACCTTCTTTGAATTCGCCGTGCCTGTTTTGGCCGAACTGATGCGTGAGATGGGGGCGGTGCTGCTGATCGACCAATCCTCTATCGTGCTCAGCTTTGATCGGGTCGATATCACGCAGATAGCGATTGCTCGGCTCGATGCCCGTCTTGCTGCAACCCAATCCCCCGATACAACGCCGGCCGATCCTGCGCCTACTGATGGCCCCGCCACCAATGCTCCGGTGCAAGGGGACGCGCCAGAAAAACCCTGACCCGAGGCTCCGGCTTGTTTCTGTCGGGTTGAATTGGTAGTCAAATCAACAAGACCTTTCCCCGGCCCGAAGGAATGCCCCCAATGACCGATGCTGCCAAAGACCTGCCAACCACGGCCGATATTGACCTGATCCAGCGCATCTTGCCGCATCGCTACCCTTTCTTGCTGGTTGATAAGGTCCGCGACATCGTGCCGAACCAATCCGCGGTCGGCATCAAATGCGTCACGATGAACGAGCCGCAGTTTCAGGGCCATTTTCCGGGAAAACCGGTGTTTCCCGGCGTGCAGATCATTGAGGCGCTGGCCCAGACCTCGGGCATCCTTGTGGGGGTGTCGATGGATCTGGCCGATAAGAACCTGCTGGTCTATTTCATGGGCATTGATGCAGTGAAATTCCGTCGCATGGTCGTGCCGGGCGATGTGATGGAGCTGCATGTTACCGTCAAACGGGGTGGTGGTAAGGTCTGGAAATTTGAGGGCCGCGCGCTGGTGGACGGCGAACTCTGTGCCCAAGCCGAATTTACCGCCATGATGGACCTTCCCAAGCCATGACCGCATCCACCATCCACCCTTCCGCCATCATAGAGCCGGGCGCGCAGATTGGCCCCGGCTGTACCATCGGCCCGTTTTGCGTGATCGGCGCGGAGGTCACGCTCGCCGCAGGGGTGGTCGTGAAATCCCACGCCGTCATCACCGGCTGGACGGATGTGGGCGAGGGCAGCATCATCTTCCCCTTCGCCTGCGTTGGCGAAGTGCCGCAAGACCTGAAGTACAAGGGCGAACGCACCCGTCTGATTGTCGGCGCGCGCTGTCGCATCCGTGAGGGTGCCACGCTCAACACGGGCACGGAGGGTGGCGGCGGTATCACCCGCATTGGCGATGATTGCCTGCTGATGACCGGCGCCCATATTGGTCATGACGCACAGGTCGGCAACCGGGTCATTCTGGCCAATCAGGCCGCCATTGCGGGCCATTGCCAGATCGGGGATGACGTGATCATCGGCGGGCTTTCAGGAGTGCATCAATGGGTCCGTATCGGCCATGGCGCGATTATCGGGGCTGTCACCATGGTTACCAATGACGTGCTGCCCCACGGTCTCGTTCAGGGTCCGCGTGGCGAACTTGACGGGCTCAACCTC
Source organism: uncultured Pseudorhodobacter sp. (assembly GCA_937910975.1). Lineage (GTDB taxonomy): Bacteria > Pseudomonadota > Alphaproteobacteria > Rhodobacterales > Rhodobacteraceae > Pseudorhodobacter. The sequence continues at coordinate 2,494 of CALEMZ010000407.1, forward strand.
GTCGGCCTCAAGCGTCGGGGTGTTGACCGGTCTGAGATCACCGCCCTGCGCGCCGGCTACCAGATGTTGGCCCAAGGCGAAGGCACCTTCCTCGACCGCGCCCGCCGCCTTGCCGAGGAATCCGACAGCCCCCATGTGCGTGAGATGACTGATTTCATCCTCTCCGCCTCCGACCGCTCTTTCCTGACCCCGAAATGACCCGCACCGCGATCATCGCAGGCGCGGGCGCGCTGCCTGCCGCGCTGGTGGCGGCGATGGCGGAAAGGCCGCTGGTCGCCGCGCTTGATGGCTTTGCGCCCGCAGGCCTTGCTTCGGATCAGAGCTTCCGGATTGAGCGCCTCGTCCCATTCCTGAATTACCTTCTGGATCAAGGTGTTACCCGCGTCTGCTTTGCCGGATCCGTCCAGCGTCCAAACCTTGACCCCGCGTTGTTTGATCCGTTGACGGCACAAATCGTCCCCCGCCTTCTGGCGGCAATGCAAGCGGGCGACGATGCCACCTTGCGCGAAGTTCTGAAAATCTTTGAGGAATTTGATCTCGAAATTGTCGCCGCCCATGATATCGCCCCCGGCCTGACCCCCGGCGCAGGCCTGCTGGCAGGCCATATCACCCCACAAGATGAGGCTGACGCCACCCGCGCCGCCACCATTACCGCCGCCTTGGGCGCAGTTGATGTGGGGCAGGGTGCGGTGGTGCAGGCGGGGCTTTGCCTTGGGGTGGAAACGCTTACGGGAACCGATGCGATGCTGGCCCAGGTGGCGCAAATTCCAGGCGCCTTGCGCCCCAAATCCACCAGGGGCCTGTTTTACAAAGCCCCCAAACCGGGGCAAGACCTGCGCATTGATCTGCCCACGATCGGGCCACAAACCCTTGATCTGGCGCATAAAGCTGGGCTTGGTGGCATCGCCTTTCAGGCGGGTTCCGTAATTTTGCTCGACGCCAAAGCGATGGCCGAAAAGGCCGAGGCCCTCGGCCTCTTTCTCTGGGCGCGCCCCAGCTCGGTGCCATGAAGCTCACCCTCATAGCGGGGGAACCTTCGGGCGACCGGCTAGGGGCCGCCCTGATGGCGGGCCTCAAATCCCTTCATCCTGACGTGACATTCCACGGCATCGGCGGCCCTTTGATGCAGGCCGAAGGCCTCAGCTCGCTGTTCCCGATGGAGGAGCTTTCGGTGATGG